>CALZIK010000089.1 GCA_945787635.1 Thermoanaerobaculia bacterium
CCTGGACCGCGTCGGGCTGGGCACCCGCGGCGGGAGCCGCGCCGACGCTCTCTCGGGCGGCCAGCAGCAACGGGTTGCCGTCGCGCGCGCCCTCATGCAGGGTCCCAAGTTGTTTCTGGCCGACGAGCCGGTAGCGTCGCTCGATCCGGCTCTGCGGCACTCGGTGATGCGCCACCTCGAGGCCTTGAATCGGGAAGAGGGGCTGACCGTGGTGTGCACGCTGCACGATATCGATCTCATCAAGCGCTACGCCACACGGCTGATCGCCTTGCGCGACGGCCGGCTGGTCTACGAAGGCGATCCCCAGGGCTTCAACGCGCAGACCTTCAAGGACATCTACGGCGAGGACGCCGAGCCGACGACCGGTTTGTCTCAGACCGGGCAGGCCGGGTAGAGCAGCATGCGTAGAGAGACCGAAAAAGTGGCGTGGAAGAGGGGGCTGGCGGCGGTTCAGGCGTTTCTGATCGATGCCACTTTGCTCTGGCTCGGAATTCTGATGGTCGAGTTTCTGATGATCGCATTTTCCGGCCGGCGCAGCCCGACCGGTTTTCTGCTCCCCGCCGAGGAGATTCTGGATCTTCTCCACTACGGACGGGCGGTGATTGGAGCGGGCCTCGTTGCGCTGCTATGGGGGCGAGCTCGCGGCGACGTCACGGTCTCAGCCGGCCACGCGATGATCTACGGAGTCGACGACCAGGGGCCGCCGTGGACGCGAACGGTGCGTGGCTGGTTCGCGTTTCTCCTCGCCGAGGTCACCTTCTTCACCGGTTGGCTCATCACCGAGGTGCAGCTGGTCCAGTTCTTGACCCAGTTCAACAAGGCCCAAGACATTGTTCGCGGACTGGTCAACCCGTCGTCGGCGGTGCTCCACCAGGGCATGGTGCTGCTGGTCCAGACGATTTTTCTCGCGTTCATGGCGACCGCCTTCGCGATTCCGGTCGCCTTCGTGATTTCGTTCATGGCCGCCCGCAATCTGACCCGCGGGACCTTCTGGTCGCGTACGCTTTATACGCTCACCCGTACGGCGATGAACCTGACCCGGGCGGTCGAGCCCCTGGTCTGGGCGCTGATTTTCATTTCCTGGGTCGGTATCGGTCCGTTCGCTGGAGTTCTCGCCCTATGGGTGCACTCGGTCGCGGCGCTCACCAAGCTCTACTCCGAGCAGATCGAGAACATCGACACCGGACCGGTGGACGCGATCACCGCCACCGGCGGTTCGATGCTGCAGGTGATGCGCTATGGCGTCGTTCCCCAGGTGATCCCGCCGTTTCTGTCGTTCACCATCTACCGGTGGGACATCAATGTCCGGATGTCGACGATCATCGGCTTCGTCGGCGGCGGCGGTATCGGCTACATCCTGAAACCGAGGGTCGATCTCGGCCAGTGGGGCGAGGTCGGAACCCTGGTTCTGCTGATCGCGGTCACCGTCTGGGGCATGGACATCCTGTCCGCCAAGATCCGTGAGCGGATCGTATAGCCGGTGCGCAAGTAACTGCTTCCAAGAGCCTTACGGATTTCTGCCGGCCCGGCCCTGCGGTAGGATCCGGCCTGCGGTACGGACCCAAGAGGAGCGAGTTATGAGATGGCGGGGACAGAGAACCAGCACCAACGTAGAAGATCGCCGCCGGGGTGGCGGCGCCATGGTTCGCCGTGGCGCGCCGATAGGATGTGGCGGCCTACTCGTGATCCTGCTGCTGTCCTGGATGTTCGGTCAGGATCCGCAGCAGATGGTCGAGGTGATTCAGGACGCCCAGGTCGGCCAGGGGATGCCGGCTCCCGGGCCGACGGAGGCCGGCCCGCCGCGGGACGAGCTGGGCCAGTTCGCTTCGGTCGTCCTGGCCGATACCGAGACGACTTGGAACGAGCTTCTTGGAACCGGCTATCGCGAGCCGACCATGGTGCTTTTCTCCGGCCAGGTGCGATCCGCATGCGGCTTCAACACCGCCGCGGCCGGTCCGTTCTACTGCCCCGCGGACAGCAAGGTGTATCTGGACCTTAGCTTTTTCAATCAACTCGAGCGGCGGTTTGGAGCTCCGGGCGATTTCGCTCAGGCCTACGTCATTGCCCACGAGGTCGGTCATCACATCCAGAATCAGATGGGTATCAGCGAGCAGGTGCAGCGCGCTCGCCAGCAGGTCTCCCGTGAGCAGGGCAACGAGCTCTCGGTTCGGCTCGAGCTTCAGGCCGATTGCCTGGCGGGCGTCTGGGGGCACCATGCCAAACGCCAGCGCAACCTGATCGAGCCGGGTGATTTCGAGGAAGGCCTCAAGGCTGCGGCCGCGATCGGCGACGACGCGATTCAGCGCCAGAGCACGGGCTCGGTGCGGCCGGAGTCATGGACCCACGGCTCGTCCGAGCAGCGCCAGCGCTGGCTCTACCGGGGCCTCGAGACCGGCGACCCCAGCGCCTGCGATACGTTCGGATAGCCCCTAGCCCAGCAGCAGAAGGACTTCGCAGTCCTCGCCGGGCGCGGCCGGCTGCGAGCGGGCTCGCACCCGGACCAGGGCCGAGCCGTGTCCGTACGCGATGACGTCGTGGGAGCCCTTTGGTGGCCGTGGTGTCGCCAGGATCCGGCCCTCGCCGATCTCGATCGAAGCGGCGAGAAAACGATCTCGGTCTTTGGCGCCGGGCAGAGGCGCTGCGAGCTCCGCACGAAGAGCTCCGTGCCAGAACCCGTCCTCGAAGCCCATCAGCCGCCTCAAGAAGGGTCTGACGAAGAGCCAGAAGCAGACCATCGCCGAGGCCGGGTTGCCGGGCAGGCCGAAGACCCACCCCCGCTCGTGCCGCGCCGCCACCAGGGGCTTGCCTGGCTGGATCGCGACCGAGTCGAAGAGTGTTTCGCAGCCGTGGCTTGCGAGAACATCTTCGACCAGATCGAAGATGCCCTTCGAGACGCCGCCCGAGATCAAGAGCACCTCATGCTCGAGGCCTTTGGCGATCGAGCGCGAGAGGTCGGGAAGATCGTCGCGAGCGATACCCAGGGCGCTGAAGTCGAGGTTGAGGGTTGTGCCGGCGGCGAGCAGAAAATCCGTGTGGGTGTCGCGGAGCTGCCCGGGCTCGAGGCGCTGCTCGGGAGGTCGGATCTCGTCACCGGTCGCGAGGGTTGCGACGCGGGGGGCCGAGTGCACCGCAAGCTCATGGACGCCGTGCGCGGCCAGCAGACCGAGAACCGCCGGGTTGGTGGGTGTTCCGGCGGCCAGAATCTCGTCTCCCGACCGGACGACCTCGCCATGGCGCCGGATGTGGGCGCCTGATTCGGAGGCCGCCGTGAAGCGGACGATCTTGGAGCCCGCGTCGGTTTGTTCGACCGGGACGACCGCCTCGGTGCCCGACGGCACCGGCGCGCCGGTCATAATCCGGACGGCGGTATGCGGTTCCAACCGGTGGCCGGGCCGATCCCCGGCCGCGATGGTGGCGGTCACCGGGAGAGTCTCGTCGGGCTCGACCGGGTCGGCGATGGCGTAGCCGTCCATCGCCGACATATCGCAGGGCGGCAGATCGACGTCGGCGTAGACGGCCTCCGCAAGAACGCGGCCCAAGGCCTGTCTGCGGGCGACAGGCTCGGATCGCAGCGGCACCAATCCCCGGGCGAGCCGGCGCCAGGCGTCTTCGGGAGAGAGGATCGGCATGATGGGAACGCTACCAGTGTCTGGCCTCGAACCGGCCGCCGGTTCGAGGCGGTGCTATATTGAACGCACTATTCGACTTCAAGAGCAGCCATTTTTGCAGATCCGTCAGCGATGAATCGCAAGTTCGAGTATCGAGCCAGTCTACGGGAAGTGACTCTTCCCGAGATGCTTTACACCATTCATCGGTTCAGGGTTCCCGGCGTCATCGAAGCCAGGCAGGACTCGGTCGTCAAGAAAGTTGTGCTCCAGGATGGCGTCATCGTGCACGCCACCTCGACGGACCTTCGGGACAGCCTCGGCGAGCACCTCAAGCGAACCGGCAAGCTTTCAGAGGCCGACTACGAGCATGTCGCCGGCGCACGGATGGCGGGAGAGAAGCGATTCGGAGTGCTCCTGCTCGAGCTCGGAATGCTCACGCCCCGCGAGGTCTACGACGCGATTCAGGCTCATGTCGAGGAGATCGTCTGGAGCCTCTTCTACTGGCGGGACGGCGAAGTGACCTTCAATGTGGGCGAGAGCGAGGGCTTTCAGCGAGTGCGCATTCAGCTGCCGTTGCGAAGAGTCATCTTCGAGGGGATTCGAAGGGCCCCCGAGGCCAAGCCCCTGGTGGAGAGGCTCGGCAAGCGCTCGACGGTGTTCGAAGCCTGCTTCCAGTGGGAAGACCTGATCGAGGTCGGGCTGGACGCAGATGCGTATCGGCTCTTGATCGAGGTGGACGCCGTCAGGTCACTCTACGACCTGTGCTCGCTCGAGCCGTTGAGCGCGGCCGAGAACGCCAAGCTCCTATATGCTTTTCAGGTATTGCATCTCGTACGGCGACGGGAGGTTGGCGCGTCTGCCGATGCCGGCCAGCCGGTCAAAGTGCAACTCAAGCCGCAAAACGATATCTTCCCTGGTTGAGAGCCCGGGCGGCTCGGAGTTTCATCTATGCCGATTTTCGAGTACGAGTGCACCGACTGCGGCGAGCGAGTCGAGCATCTCCAGCTCAGCTCTGATGCTCCACTCGCCGAGTGCCCCGAGTGTGGGGGGGCGGTGCGCAAGCTCATGTCCGCGCCGGCCTTTCAGTTCAAGGGTACCGGCTGGTATGTGACCGACTATGCCGGCAAGGGCAAGCCGTCTTCCAATGGCGGCGGGTCGGCGAGCTCGAGCACCGACAAGAAGGCTGACAAGGAAGGGTCGAAGACGGCGAAGTCGAGTGATTCCGACGGGTCGAAGTCGGGATCGTCGAGCGTTTCGCCCGCCAAACCGTCCGCGACCTCCGATTGACCTGGGGATTCGACGTGAGCCTGCCCACAGTTTCCGACGTCTTGAAGGAGGCGGAGCGGAGTGTGTGCGAAAGCGGAAGGGCGGCGCTTTGCCAGGTGGTGCGAACCGAGGGATCGAGTCCGGGCAAGGCCGGCTGGAAGCTTTTGGTGCGCCCGGACGGCTCGGCCTTCGGGAATCTGGGCGGCGGCGCTTTTGAGGCCCTGGTCAAGAGAGACGCCTTCGAGAAACTGGGCGAAGCCGGGCCCCGAGCCGAGGTCAAGCGGTACTATCTGACCGAGACCGCCGTTCGGGGAGAAGCGACCGGGATGGTCTGTGGCGGCTTCGTGGAGGTTTTTCTGGAAGTTCTGTCGTCGAGGCCTTTGCTGGTGATCTGCGGGGGCGGCCCGGTTGGGCAGGCTCTGGCGCGTAACGCCGTGCTATGCGGATTCGAGGTCATGGTCGCCGACGATCGTGAGGAGTTCCGCCGGCCTGAGTTGTTCCCCGCGGGTACCGAGATCGCGGCGATCGATCTCCGCGACGATCGGCCGTTACTCGCGACCGCAGGGGATCGCGAGGTCTTCGCTGCCGTGGTGAGCCGCTGCTGGGAAACCGACCTGGCAGCCATGGCCTCGATTCTGACCGAGCCGCCGAGGCGGCTGGTTTACCTTGGCTTGATGGGGAGCGCGCGCAAGGTCAAACGCGTCCTCGGAGAGTTGCGCGATCGAGGCCTGAGCCCCGACCCGGCCGTGCTCCGCGCGCCCATCGGGCTCGAGATCGGGGCCGGCGAGCCCGGTGAGTTGGCGGTTTCCATCCTGGCCGAGATGATCCCGGTTCGACGGGCCGCTGCCGGCAAGGACGCGGCTCGAGAGATCGCCTCGAAGCGTCGCGCCGGCTGATCGATTCGACGAGGAGCAGCGCCGCCCAGCGGGATGCAGTGTCGCTCGAATGTAAGCGAACCCGCCATACGGAAGGCTAGCCGCCTTCGACGGCGACCTTGTCTTCCTGCGGCGACTCGCTACCGGTCAGCCCGACCTTTTTGGCGTAATAGCGAAACGAGCGGAAGCTGATGCCGAGCAGTTCGGCGGCTTTCGTCTGGACGCCGCCGCAGCGATCCAGCGCCTGAGCCATCAGGGCGCGCCGCAGTGACTCGAGATGGACCTCGAGGTCCATTCCCTCCGTCGGCAGCTCGACCCAAGACTCTGTCCGGCGCGAGGGAGTGCTCACGTAGGTAGGAACGTCCTGGATTCCGATGGCGGCGCTCGAGGCCAGCGCCAGGGCACGCTCGATGATGTTCTCGAGCTCGCGCACGTTGCCGGGCCACTTGTACGCCTCGAGCAGGTTCATCGCGTCCTGCTCGATCCGCGGCGGCTCGATCCCCATCTCGTCGGCATACTTCTTGATGAAGTAATCGACCAGCAGCGGTATGTCTTCTCGACGGTGACGCAAAGGCGGAATCTCGATCGGGATGACGTTGATGCGGTAGTACAGGTCCTCGCGAAACTCTCCGGCCTCGACGAGAGACTCGAGATTCTGGTTGGTCGCCGCGATGATCCGGACATCCACCGGTTCTTCCTCGTGCCCACCGACCTTGCGCACTTTCTTGTCCTGAAGCACACGCAGCAGCTTGACCTGCATCGTGGTGTTCATCTCGCCGATTTCGTCGAGGAAGAGCGTGCCCTCGGCGGCTTCGCGAAACAGGCCCTTTTTGTCCTTGATGGCGCCAGTGAAACTGCCTCTCTCGTGGCCGAAAAGCTCACTCTCGAGGAGAGTCTCGGGAAGAGCTCCGCAGTTGATCGAGAGGAAGCGGCTCTGCGAGCGCGGACTGGCAAAGTGGATCGCGCGGGCGATGAGCTCCTTGCCCGTGCCGCTCTCGCCTTGGACGAGGACGGTGGAGGAGGTGCGGCTGACCCGTTCGATCAGGGCGAAGATCTCCTGCATTCGGACGCTGCGCCCGATGATGTTGGAGAAACCGTACTTTTGCTCGAGCTCCTTGCGCAGGTAGACGTTCTCGGCGAGCAGCTCGTTGCGCTCCACGGCCTTTTCGATGACCACCTTGAGCTCGTCGACGTCGAACGGTTTTGGAACATAGTCGTAGGCGCCGAGCTTCATGGCCTCGATCGCGGACTTCGTCGAGCTGTACGCGGTCATCATGATGACCGCGGTGTCAGCTGCCGGAGATTGCTTGATCTCTTTGAGCAGGTCGAGGCCGCTGCCGTCGGGCATCATGATGTCGCAGAGGATGAGATCGAAGGTGTCCTCCGCCAGGGCGGCGCGCGCCGCGCTCACCGAATCGGCGTCTCGGACCGTATAGCCCTGTTCCTCGAGGAGCATGCGCAGGAACTCGAGTAGGCTCTTCTCATCGTCGATGACCAGGATTCGATTTCGCACGGCTGTCTATGCCTCCATCGGCACCGGCTCGGCGGCCGCAGGGACCGCTCCGGGCAGTTCCACCCGCACTCGGGTGCCCTTGGCGGGTTGGCTCTCGACGTAGACCTGGCCGTCGTGCTCCTTGACGATGCGGTAGACGATCGCCATGCCGATACCGGTGCCGCTGTCGAAGTACGAACGGAAAGGGTGAAACATCCGCTCCTTTTCCTCGGCGGTCATCCCGCAGCCGGTGTCGACGAACTCGAGGTAGTAGCGCCCATCGACGAGCTGGCCGACGATTCTCAGCCGGCCACCGTCGGACATGGCGCGGAGGCTGTTGCGCGTGAGATTCCAGAAGATCTGGCTGATCTGATCGCGGTCGCCGACCAGATAAACGCTCTCCGGCTCGAGCTCGAGCTCGATGTCGTGCTCGACGCCGACCTCGTTGCTGTTGCGCAGGAGCTCGACGTTTTCGGCCACGAGCGCGGCTACGTCAAAGCGGACGCTGGCCGCGTGCTTGGGGCGGGCGAATTGCAGGAATCCCTTGATGGTTCGGTCGAGACGCTGGCTCTCCTTGAGAATGATATTGAGGAGCTTGCTCTTTGGCGAGTCCTCGGAAACTCCGGAGGAGAGCATCTGCACGGAACCGGATATGGCCGCCAAAGGATTGCCGATCTCGTGGGCGAGCCCGGAGGCCATCTGACCGACCGCGGCCATGCGCTCCTGGAGCCGGTGTTCCTCTTGGAGACGCCGCCACTCCGACAGATCCTGGAAGATGAGGATGAAGCCCGCCATCTGACCGCCGCCGCTCAAGGTGCTCAGCGTGTAGCCAATGGTCAGCTTCCGGTCTTCTAAGCGATAGTCCGCGTCGAAGCGGTTGCGTGCGGCTTGTCCGGCTCCGCCGCAAAGCGTCCGCCACGTCTGCTCGTCGAATAGCCCCAGTTCATAGACGTGCCGTCCTATCAGCTGCTCGAGAGGCCTGAGGAGAATGTCCTGGGCCGCTAGATTGGCGCTGGTGACGACGCCCGAGGTGTCGGTCGTCATCAAGCCGCTCGGAATGGATTCGATCACGTCTCGGTAGGCGACACGAAGCTCGGCCAGTCGTTCGCCCTTCTGGACCAGCGCTTCCTCGGCACGGGCGACATTTCGAGCCAGATGTGCGGTCAGAAACGCGACCGCATAGAAGCCCACCAGGTGTATGACCAGGTAGTAGCCGAGCCTCAACGCCGAGGGCTCCAGTGCCATATCGCTCGTGGCCTGAGCCGCCCAGCCCTGTGTCGTGGCGTATACCACGGCCGCGTACAAGAGCCATGCGAAGCTGGCGATGTAGACTCCGGCCTGGCGCCGCAAAAACACCGAGGCTTCGGTGATCACGATCAGGTAGAGAATGGAGAAGACGCTGCTCGCGCCGCCGAAGTAGTAGACCAGCCCGGTGATCACCAGCAGATCGCCGGTGAACTGAATGTAGGCTTGGGTCGCGCCGCTCGGCTTGCGCAGCGCAAGGAAAACGAGGTAGACGAGGCTTGCGACATATACCGCGCCCGCTCCGCGAAACAGGAAGTCGAAGCTCAGGTCCCTGCTCTCGTCGGTCATCCTGAGCAGGAAGTACGGCAGCGCCATGCCGGTGACCGCCACCAGCCGCAGGATGATCATCCAGCGCAACTGATGGAACAACTTCACCTCGGGCCGCATCGAGCGCGACTCGAAACTGCCGGTCTCTGACGTTTCGCTCACCGGCGTCCTCTCGACACGGCGCTATTGGATCTGACCGAGAATCGTATACAGCGGCAGATACATCGCAGCCACGATGGTGCCGATGATCGCACCGAGGACCACGATCATGATCGGCTCGAGCAGCTTGACCATGCCCGCGACCGCGGTATCGACCTCGTCTTCGTAGAAGTCGGCGATCTTGGAGAGCATCTGATCCAGGGCGCCGGTCTGTTCACCGACGTTGATCATCTGCACGACCATCGGAGGAAAGACCTTGGTCTCGCCGAGTGGACCGCTCAGAGTCTTGCCCTCTTCTACACTGCGCCGCGTCAACATGATGGCGTCTTCGATGATCGAGTTGCCGGCGGTCTTGGCGGTGATCTCGAGCCCGTCCAGAATCGGAACGCCGGACGAGGTCAGGGTCGATAGGGTCCGGCAGAAACGGGCCACCGAGATCTTGCGGAGAATCTCGCCAAGAATAGGAATGCGCAGCAGCAGCCCGTCGAGCACTCTGCGCCCCTTGTCGGTCCGGTGGTAGGCGCGGATCGCGAAGAAGACACCCACCAACGCAGCCAGAATGAGGAGCGAGTAGCTGGCCACGAAGTTGCTCAACGAGACAACCCACTGGGTCAGGGCCGGAAGCTCTCCGCCCAGGCCGGCGAACAGCTGTGCAAACACCGGGATGACCTTCCAGAGGATGATCCAGACCACGCCGACCGCGATCAAGATGACCGTGACCGGGTACATCATCGCGGATTTGACCTGATTCTTGAGCTTGACCGCTTTTTCCAGGTAGACGGAAAGGCGCTGCAGGATCACATCCAGAATACCGCCGGCCTCGCCGGCCGCGACCATGTTGACGTAGAGGTTGTCGAACGCCTTGGGCTGCCGGCGCATGGCTTCAGCCAGCGAGGCGCCGCCCTCGACGTCGGAACGGATCTTGGTGATCATCGCGCCAAAGGCGGGGTGCTCCTGCTGCTCGCCGAGTATCTCGAGGCACTGGACCAGCGGCAGGCCGGCATCGAGCATCACCGAGAACTGTCGAGTAAACAGCGCGACCTTCTGTTGGTTGACCTTGCGTGGGATGCGCGGCAGAAACGCGATCTCGCGCCCCTTCTCTCGCAGGGTACTGACCCGGATCTGTTGTTGGCGCAGCACTGCCGCCGCCGCGTCCTTGCTGTCGGCAAGCATGACGCCTTCACGGAAACCTCCTTGGCGGTCGCGGCCTTTCCAGACAAAACTAGGCATCAGAGGTACTCCTTACGGCAGCGCTCAGCGAGCGGCTCCGGCGGGTCGGCCGCCGGCCTCGCCCAACGCGGCGGCGCGGGCGATGATTTCCTGTAGTTCGTCGGGCTTCGAAGATCTGTTCATGGCGGTCTTCAGGTCGATCATTCGGCGGGCATAGAGAGCCGCGAGCGACTGGTTGAAGGTCTGCATTCCGAACTTCGCTTGTCCGGTTTGCATCATGCCGTAGATCTGATGGATCTTGTCTTCGCGGATGAGGTTGCGAATTGCGGAGTTCGGAATCAGGACTTCCATCGCCATGCACCGTCCGGTGCCGCTGGCCCTGGGCAACAGGGACTGGCACAGGATGCCCTCCAGCACGAATGAGAGCTGGACCCGGATCTGGCCCTGCTGGTGCGCGGGGAAGATGTCGATGATCCGGTTGATGGTCTGCGCGGCCGAGTTGGTGTGCAAAGTGGCAAAGGTGAGGTGGCCGGTTTCGGCGATCCTCAGAGCCGCTTCGACGGTCTCGTGGTCGCGCATCTCACCGATGAGCACTACGTCAGGGTCTTGCCGCAGCACCGACTTGAGCGCGTTCGCGAAGCTCAAGGTATCGGCGTTGAGCTCGCGCTGGTTGACGATGCACTTCTTGTGGTGATGCAGATACTCGACCGGGTCCTCGATGGTGACGATGTGCTCGGCTCGTTCGCTGTTGACCTTGTCGATCATCGCGGCGAGCGAGGTGGACTTGCCCGATCCGGTGGGGCCGGTGACCAGTACCAGGCCACGGGGTTTCTCGCACAGCTTCTGAACGATCCGCGGCAGGCCCAGCTCACGAAATCCCTTGATCTCGTACGGGATCTGACGAAACGACGCCGCCACCGCGCCGCGCTGGTGGAAGATGTTGCCGCGAAACCGTGCGAGGCCTTTGATTCCAAAGGAGAGGTCGAGCTCGAGGGTCTCCTCGAGTCGTTGTTTCTGCTTGTCGGTGAGGATGGAGTAGGCGAGTTTCTTGGTTTCTGTGGGGGTCAGCGCCGGGCTGTTGAGGGCATGGAGAACGCCGTCGATCCTGATTTGAGGCGCGGAGTTGGTCGTGATGTGCAGGTCGGACGCCCCCTGTTCGACCATCTCCTTGAGCAAGGCATTGAGTGACGCGGTCATACCAAGATCCCCCTAAATACCGTTGAAATCAACGGATTTATCGGATTATAGCAACCGCCGCATACGATTCTTGCGCAAAATGTCACAGGTGACAGAATCGCGCCGCCGGGTGCCAATAATCGGACGAGCCGGAATCATCACCCCGGCGCTTCGGGTGGTTCTCGGCTGCTAGAGTCCCGCGACCGATGAGTGAGTTCGAGGATCTCGCCGTCAAGCACACGCGCGGATACGACGCCCGTCTCATGCGGCGCCTCCTGAGCTATGTCCGGCCTTACCGAGGGCTGGCGGGCTCGGCGGTCGCGCTCATCGTTCTGTCCTCCGTGCTCCAGCTGGTCGGTCCGCTGGTGACCGCCGTGGCGCTCGATCTCTACATTCGGCCCTCGGCGGCCGAAGCGGCGCCCTCTGCGGTGAGTGTCGCGGTAGCCGAGATCCTGTCGGCTCGAGGGCTCGACCCCACGCCCGGGCAGGGGCTGGCGGTGATTGGCTTGACCTACCTCGCTTCTCTGGGCCTGACCTTCTGCGTGCTTTATCTCCAGGGCCTGATCATGCAGTTCATGGGGCAGTACATCATGTACGACCTTCGGCTCGAGGTCTTCAATAAGCTTCAGCGATTGCCGGTAGCATTCTTTGACCGTAGCCCGGTCGGCAGGCTGGTGACCAGGGTCACCAACGACATTGACGCGCTCAACGAGCTGTTCACGGCAGGACTCGTGTCGATATTCGGCGACGTTTTTCTGCTTGGCGGAATCGTGTGTGTCCTGTTCTGGTTCAACTGGAAGCTGGCCCTGGTCACGTTCGCGATTATCCCGCTGCTGTTTCTGCTGACTTTCTGGTTCAAGCTTCGCGCGCGGCAGTCGTACCGAGAGGTGCGGGTTCGGTTGGCGGCGATCAACACGTTTCTCCAGGAGAACATCAGCGGGATGTCGATCGTGCAGTTGTTCAACCGGGAGCGCGCGGCGCTGGCCGAGTTCAAGGACATCAACGCCGAGCATCGCGACGCCAACGTACGGGCGATTTTCTACTACGCGGTCTACTTTCCCGCGGTCGAGCTGATCACCGCCATCGGGATCGCGCTCGTGCTCTGGTACGGCGGTGGCAGAGTGATCGCGGGAATGCTGTCCTTGGGGGCCTTGGTCGCGTTTCTTCAGTACGCGCAGCGCTTCTACCAGCCTTTGGCGGACCTGTCGGAGAAGTACAACATTTTGCAGGCGGCGATGGCCGCTTCCGAACGGGTGTTCGAACTGGTGGATCGCGAGCCGGAGATTCAGTCGCCGCCCGGCGCTTACCGCCCGGATCAGCCCCCTGGTGAGATCGAGTTCAAGGGCGTCGATTTCAGCTACAACCCCGGCGAGACCGTGCTGCACGATGTTTCATTCCGGGTCGCTCGCGGAGAAACTGTTGCGGTGGTCGGGCACACCGGTGCTGGCAAGAGCACGCTCGCCAGCCTGGTGCAGCGCTTCTACGACGTCGATTCGGGAGCCGTGCTGGTTGACGGTGCCGACGTGCGGCAGTGGGATCTGCGACGCCTGCGCGTGGCCGTAGGGGTGGTGCTGCAGGACGTGTTTCTTTTTTCGGGCACGGTCGCGGAAAACATTCGGTTGGGCAATACCGAGATCGACGACGAGCGGGTGCGCTGGGCGGCGCGAGAGGTCCACGCGCTGGAGTTCATCGACAACCTGCCGGGCGGTTTCGACGCGGTCGTGCGCGAGCGCGGTGCCGGGCTTTCAGTCGGCCAGAAGCAGCTGATCGCCTTCGCCCGGGCGCTCGCCTACGATCCCGGCATTTTGATTCTCGATGAGGCGACCTCGTCGATCGACACCGAGACCGAGCGCTTGATCCAGCTCGGCCTCGAAACGTTGCTCGCTGAGAGGACTTCCCTGGTTATCGCCCATCGGCTCTCGACCATTCGCAGGGCGGACCGGATTCTGGTGCTCCACAAGGGACACCTCTGCGAGCAGGGAAGCCACGACGAGCTCATGGAGCTGGGCGGGATCTATTATCGGCTGCATCTGCTCCAGCACGGCGCCGCGGCGTAGATCGCTTGAGGTGCCGCGTCTGCGGCGTTGCGCTGCGCTCGGGAATCCTCGACGTACTCGGAGTACGCCTCCGGTTCCCTCGCTGGCGCGCCTTGCATCCATCGGCACCTCACGCGATCTGTGCTGAGCGGAAGCCGCGTCTGCGGCGTTGCGCTGCGCTCGGGAATCCTCGACGTACTCGGAGTACGCCTCCGGTTCCCTCGCTGGCGCGCCTTGAGCGCCCGCTCTGCGGTGGCTTGTAGCGGTCGACGTCTCTGTCGACCGTCTTCGACGGGGGATCCGGTCCCTGGGGCTCGGTCAACCCCGGAGGTCGACCGCTACAACAGCTTGTCGGTGCCTACTCGGAAGGCGCCGCCGACCCGATGCCCTGGATCTCGCCAAGAAGCTCGAGCAACTGCCCGACCCGCTCCTGGGACTCGCCGGTCGGGTAGGTGTAGGTGATGGTCAGGACGCGATTGGCCATCGGGTGGATCGAGTAGACCCAGGTTTCCTCGACCGGGCCGTATTCGCCGTCGTAGGCGCCGCGCGCGGTAAACGCGGTCCCGGTGGGTGTCCCGAGCTCGCGGTTGCCGAAATATTCACCACCGGGCGCCGATTCGAACAGGGCTTTTCGTTCTTTGATCGCCTCGATCAGATTGATCCCAAACTGCTCCTCGGGGCCGGCCGTGATGACCGCGCGGCCCGATCCCGCTGCACCTGCCGCCTCGAGCACGATCTCGGGTCCGGACGCGTTGGCCACCGAAAACGCGCTGGGCAGGGCGGCGATGGCGATGCCGAGATCACGATTCTCGACCCGCTCGGGAGCCACGACTTCTTGCGGCGCCTTCGTGCAGTGAGCCAAGCCGAGACCGAGAGCGAAGATCGAGAGGGCAAAGAGGCTACGTGTCATTTTCTTGCTCCGTGTCGGCGAGAAACTCGTCGAGCAGCTGCCCGGCGATTCCCATGAAATCGAACTCGGTGATGATGCCCACCAGCCGATCATCCTCCGCCACCACCGGAAGGCAGCTGATGCGATGCTTTCGCATGAGGCGGATCGCCTCGACCGTGCTCGCTTCAGGGCGAACGGTGATCAAGTCGCGATGCATGATTTCACCGACCGAAGTGGATTTGCCGGTTCCGCTCGGCACACTGCCTCCGAGTAGCCGGAGTAGCGACCAGTGGGTGACCAATCCTACGAGACGGTGGTCATCGTCTTCGACCGGCACATGGCGGATGTGTTTCCAGTCCATGACGTAGGCGGCGATGTCGATCAGATCGTCCTGATTGACGGTGAACAGATCGGTGACCATGATCTGTTCGACCCGCCGGTAGTGTTTCTTGGGATCGCCGGCTTCACTGGGCTGGGCGATATCCCATTCATGCACCGGCTGGCCCGTGTTCTGTCGATGATAGGTCGCTGCGGTCAGAGCGGTGAGACTCTCGGCGCGGCCCGCGGTCTTGCTCATCGCGATGTGGGAGTCCACCAGCCACTGCGACGCGGTGCGTTGCGAGCGGGTTCGCTGCTCGATGACTTCGAGATAGCGCCTGGCCTCCGCGGGGTCGATCCCCAGATGCGCCAGGCCTTCCGAAGCGAGCGGCAGGAGATCCTCCAGGATCAAGTCTCTTGCTGCGACGGCTGGCCGGCCGGGCCAGTCGAACTGCGCCCCCAGGCCGAGACGCGCCGCCTTGACGAAGTTCTCGTGGGCGTCATCGAAACTCATCTTCTGGCTGATGTCACCGTATTCCTCACCCATTCCCGCGACCAGGCCGAACCAGAACGCCGCGTTGGCCATCTCGTCGAGAGGGGTCGGTCCGGAAGGCAGCACGCGGTTTTCGATTCGCAGATGCGGCTTGCCGTGCGAGATTCCGTAGCACGGGCGATTCCAGCGGTAGATCGTGCCGTTGTGCAGGCACAGAGCCCTGAGCGTCGGAGCCGTGCCGCTCGCGAGCGCGTCGAACGGGTCCTCGTCGATGTCGGCGCTGAGGATCACTCGGAACCGCGCGACGTCCTCCTGGAAGATCTCGAGGGCCGACTTCTCGACCCAGCTTTTCCCGAAGCTGACCCTCGGGCTCATCTCGCGCAGGTGTGCGGTGGGCGCCCGGGTGTCCACCGACTGCTGAAACAACGCGATCCGGGTTTCTCGCCAGAGCTGGCGCCCGAACAGGAGCGGGGAATTGGTCGCCACCGCGAGTACCGGCGCGGTCACCGCCTGGGCGGTGTTGTACCGCAGGGGGAAGCGTTCGGGCGAGACTTGAAAGTGGACTTGAAAGCTCGCATTGCAGGCCTCGAGCATCACGTTGTCGTGCTGCAATACCAGTTCGTCGCGGCCCTTGATTCGCAGATCGTAGGCGCGGCCGCGCAGGCGCGTCATCGCTTCGTTGAGCCGGAAGTAGCGCGGCATCGGCGTCATGTTGTCCAGCGTCAGGTCCGTCTTTTCGAGAGTCGGCAGGATTCCGGTGAGCAGAATGCGGGATCCGGCGGCCTCGGCGCCGGATCGGGCGTTGGCGAGCAGCTCTTCCAGCTGCTTTTCCATTCGGCTCAGACAATCACTGGTCAGATCGAAGGCGTCGAGATTGAACTCGAGGTTGAACTTGCCGAGCTCGGTCGTGAAATGGGGATCGTTGATCTTCGCGAGCACGTCGAGGTTGTTGGTCGCCGGACGCCAGTTCGAGTCGACGATAAAGAGCTCCTGCTCCGCGCCGATTCTCTGCACGCCCGATTCGACGAGTCCGTGCTCGAGCATGTGCTCGAGCGCCCGCAGGTCGGTCAGCAGCTTCTTGCTGAACTCGCGAACGTCGAGGTTCGCGGCGTCCTGTGAGATGTCGTGCTCGCCCATGGTTTCGACCTCGGGGAGGCCGCCTGACTTTCGTTGTCAGAGCGATCTTAATCCGTGGCCGGCCGTCGGCCAAGAACCGCGGAGGTCAGACCGATCTCAGTGGGCGAGTTCTTTCAGCTCGGCGACCAGACCCTGGAGTACCGCTTTGGCGTCGCCGAAGATCATCATCGTATTGTCGTTGTCGAACAAAGTGTTTTTGATGCCGGCAAAGCCGGGGCTCAGGCTGCGCTTGATCATCATCACGGTCTGGGCTTCGTAGCACTTGAGAATCGGCATGCCGGCGATCGGCGAGTTGGGATCGGTCTCGGCTGCCGGATTGACCACGTCGTTGGCGCCCACGACGAGCACGACGTCGGTGGTCTTGAAATCGGAGTTGATGGCATCCATCTCGAAGAGCTTTTCGTAGGGGACGTCGGCGTCCGCGAGCAGGACGTTCATGTGGCCAGGCATGCGCCCGGCGACCGGATGGATGGCATAGCTGACGCGGGCGCCCCGTGCTTCGAGGAGATCACCCAGCTCTCTCGCGACATGCTGCGCCTGGGCGACCGCCAGCCCGTAGCCCGGGACCATGATCACCGAGCCCGCGGATTCCAGCACCATCGCCGCCTCCTCCGGCCCGCACGAGGTGATGTTCTGGTAGTCGCGGCTGTCGCCACTGGCCGTGGCGCCGCCGAAGCCCGAGAAGAGGACGTTGCCGAGTGTTCGGTTCATGGCGACGCACATGATCTGGGTGAGGATCAGCCCGGAAGCGCCGACCAGAGCGCCACCGATGATCAGCAGGTTGTGCGCCAACACGAATCCGGTCGCGGCGGCGGCCACACCCGAAAGAGAGTTGAGCAGTGAGATCACCACCGGCATGTCGGCTCCGCCGATCGGAATCACCATCAGGACGCCCAGAACCAGGCTCAGCGCGGTCACGATGAGGAAGCTCGTCACCATGGCGCTCGAAGTGGCCTCCGAGGACATCAGGAAGGACGCCACGGCTCCCAGTATTACCAGGAGCAACGCCGCATTGATCCAATGCCTGCCCGGCAGCACCACCGGCGCTCCGCCGAGCTTGCCGCTGAGCTTGCCGAACGCCACCAGACTGCCGGTGAGAGTCACGCCGCCGATGAAGACCGAGAGGAAGCCACTCACGGAAGACGAGAGCGCGAGCGAAGTGCCTCCCTCCATTAGAGCGAGCGAGAACACCGACAGCGCCACCAGTGCCGAGGCGCCACCGCCGAAACCGTTGAACAGGGCGACCATCTCGGGCATCGAAGTCATGGCGACTTTGAGTGCCGCGATCAGGCCGATCGTTCCTCCGACCACGAGGCCCGCCAGGATCCAGCGGTAGTCGACCTTGCCCATTTCCACCAGGGTGGTGATGCCGGCAAGGAGCATGGCCGCGGCAGCCATGGCGTTGCCGCGCCGCGCGGTCTTGACGCGGGTCAGGCCCTTGAGGCCGAAGATGAAAAGTACCGCCGAGGCGAGGTACAAAAGAGCGATCAGGTTGCCGCTCATCAGGCGTCCTGCTTTTTCTTTTTCTTGCCGCTGAACATCGCGAGCATCCGGTCGGTGACGACGAAGCCACCGACCACGTTGATGGTTGCGAAGACGATCGCGACGAAGCCGAAGAGGCTCGACAACTCGGTCGATCCGGCGCGGGCGGCTTGAAAAGCGCCGAGCACGGTGATGCCGGAGATCGCGTTGGCGCCCGACATCAGCGGAGTGTGCAGGGTGGGCGGAATCTTGGTGATCACCTCGAAGCCGACGAAGATCGCGAGGACGAAGACGTAGAGGCCTATGAGCAGTTCACCCATCTAGTCTCCTGCGCTTCCTTGGTTTTCGGCGGCCGCTTCGCCGAGGATCAGCTGTCGCATGCTCGGGTTGACGATCTCGCCGCCGTGGGTCAGCAGGGCGCCGCTCTGAACGTCGTCTGCCGCGTCGATCGCGAGCTTGCCTTCGTCCAAGATGTGCTCGACCAGCGCCAGGATGTTGCGCGCGTACAGAGTGCTGGCATCGTGAGCCATGGTGGCGGCCAGGTTGGGCGGTCCGAGGATCAGGACCCCATCGTGGTTGACTTCTTCATCGGCGCGGGTGAGTTCGCAGTTGCCGCCGCTCGAAGCCGCCAGGTCGATCACGACGGAACCCGGCTTCATGCCCTCGATCATCTCGCGACTGACGATTCGAGGAGCCGGTCTGCCTGGTACCTGGGCAGTGGTGATGACGACGTCCGCGGCCGCGATGTGCCTGGCGAGAAGCTCGCGCTGACGTGCCAGGAAGTCTTCGCCCATTTCCTTGGCGTAACCGCCTTCGTCCTCGGCGGCCTCGGCTTCCGGAGCTTCGATGTAGCGGCCCCCCAGAGATTGAACCTGCTCCTTGACCGCCGGCCGGATGTCGGAGACTTCGACCACCGCTCCCAGCCGCTTGGCCGTGGCGATCGCCTGCAGCCCGGCGACGCCGGCGCCGATGATGACCACCTTCGAGGGAGGCACGGTGCCGGCTGCGGTCATCAAAAGAGGAAAATATCGGCCAAGGCGCGAGGCGGCAAGGAGCACCGCCTTGTAGCCCGCGATCGACGCTTGCGACGAGAGAGCGTCCATGGTTTGGGCACGCGTGATTCGTGGCACCAGTTCCAGTGCCAGCGATGTGATTCCCCGCTTCGCGAGCAGCTTCACCTCTTCTTGGTGGCTGTAGGGGTCGAGGAGCCCGATCGCCGCGCAGCCGGTCTTGAGTTGTTCGATGATCTCGGGCCCGATCGGCCCCACCGTGAGAACCGCGTCGGCTTCGTCCCAGGCAGCGGCCGCGACGATCTGGGCACCGGCCGCGGTGAACGCCTCGTCGGTGAATGCGGCCTCGGTCCCGGCCCCGGCTTCCACGGCCACGGCGTGCTCGTGCTCGACCAGCCGACCCACGGTCTCGGGCGTGGCCGCAACACGTCGTTCGCGAGCATCCGGTTCGCGCGGGATGAAAAACAGCATGTGAGGTGGTTGGGCTCGCTCGAACGCGCTCTGTTGTCGATTCGGAAGCCGCCGCGCAGCGAAACCGTGGGCATCCTCGTCAATGTGAGACACGATGTCAACACCCCATCGAGCGCGTTTCGAACAGTCTGTTTGGGTGGGAGGCGCGTGCTATGTTTTTGGCATGTCTCCGCGCTTCATCACCTTCGAGGGCCTCGACGGGAGCGGAAAGTCGAGTCATCTCGAAACCGCCGTGAGCTGGTTCGTGCAGGCCGGGATTCCGGTCGTGAGTACTCACGAGCCCGGTGGCACCCCGTTGGGTGACGCCATTCGCAGGCTTTTTTTGGATCCGAAGTGGGGACGCCTTGACGGTACGGTCGAGAGCCTGCTGGTTTTCGCCAGCCGAAGGCAGCATCTGCTCGAAGTCATCGATCCGGCGCTCGCCGAGGGTAGGGTCGTTGTGTGCGATCGATTCACCGATTCAACGCTGGCCTATCAGGGAGCCGGCCGGGGTGTACCGCTCGATGTCCTGCGCGACGCCGACCGACTGGCGACCGGCAGCAGAGTGCCGGATCGAACGCTGCTGTTCGACTTGCCCGCCGAGATCGCGCGCGAACGCGGTCAGGGCGACAGTCGCCGCGCGGAGCCGGGAGGAGTCGATCGCCTGGATGCCGAGGAACTTTCCTTCTACTCACGGGTTCGCCAGGGCTATCGCGACGTGGCGGCAGCCGAGCCGCACCGCTTTCGAATCATCGACTCGTCCGGAAGCCGTGATCAGACGGAGGCCCAGGTGCGCGCCGCCCTGGTCGATGTGCTGGAGGCGTAATGGATCTCAGCGCGACCATGGAGCTAGCCCGTTCCGGGAGGCTGTACCCGTCTCTCATTCTCCACGGAGCAGACGAGGCCGAACGCCGGGCCGCGGCGCTCGAGCTGGGCCGGTGCCTTCTCTGCGATCCGTCGCCGAGCGATCGCGTGCGGCCGTGTGGAAGCTGCCGCCACTGTCGCCGTGTCGGGTGGGGTTCGGCGGGCGCAGACGCTTTTCACCCCGATTTTCAGGTTCTGGAGCGCGATCTGAAGACGGTCACCTCGGTCGAAGCCACCAAGGCCTTTCTGCGCGGCGCCCAGGTGACCCCGTTCGAGGCCGCAGGTCAGGTCTTCGTGATTGCCAGTGCCGAGACGCTGAGCGGCGAGGCGGCCAACGCGCTGCTCAAGCTCCTCGAGGAGCCTCCTGGCAAGACCCAGAGGCATTTCCTGCTTCTCGCCCCGTCGCAGTTTGACCTGCTGCCGACCCTGCGCAGCCGCTCTCTGGCTATTTTTCTCGGCGCCGGCTCGAGGCCCGGAGGTGACGGCGTCGCCCGAGCGGCAGCGGAGCTGGGCCAGGCTCTCGAGAGCTATCTCGGGAGTCGCCATGCTGGCGAGCTTCTCGCCGCCGCCACGGTACTGAAGGGATCGGCCAAGTGGGACGATGCCCGCTCCAGGGCTCCTTGGGAGCATGCCGCGACGATCGCGCTCGAGTGCGCCGGCGGTCACGCCGATCCGGCGGTCAGGCGAGCCTTGCTGGCTCTGGCCTCGGATCTCCTCGAGGCACCGAGGCTGCGTTTGCGCGGCATCCCGCCAGAGCGTATCCTCGAAGGCGCCGTCAGCCGGCGGCTCGCCGGGTTGGCACTCGCCGACGCCGCGCCTTGACCTCGACTCAACCCTCGGTATCATGCGCTGATCGGCGCCCGCTGGACTGCGGCGCCCGAAAGGAAAGACAACATGAAAACTGCACATAACGACAAGAAAACCTGGAAGCTCAGCTGGATCGCGGCACTGGCCGCGGTCGTCGTGATCGTCGCCTGGATGGCCTCCGGCAGCGCTTCGGCTCAAAAGGACGTCGCCGGCAAGGACGGGGCAGGGGGTACGAGCGTTCTCGCCCGCATCGGCGAGGTCGAGATCCTCAGCTCCGATGTCGAGGCCACCGTCGCCACCGAGCTGGGTGAGCTGGATCGCCAGCGCCACGAGCTGATGGAGAAAGGTCTTGAAGCCGCCATCAACGACGCCCTGGTCGAGATCGCGGCCGAACAAAAGGGCATGACCTCCGAGGACTTTCTCAAGGCCGAGGTGGACGCGAAGGTCACCGCGGTGACTGACGCCGACGTCGATCAGTTCTACGAAGCCAGAAAAGGCCAGATCAACCAGCCCAAGGAGGCGATCGTCGGGCAGATTCGGCAGTATCTCGAGCAGACCGGCAGGAACGAGGCCTTCGGCGCCCTGGTGGCCGAACTGCGCAAGGAACATAAGCCGCAGGTGCTGCTCGAGCCCATGCGGGTCGAAGTGGCGGAGGGCGGCGCTCCGGCCAAGGGCCCCGAATCGGCCCCGGTGACGATCGTGGAGTTTTCGGACTTCCAGTGTCCATTCTGCTCGCGGGTCATCCCCACACTCGACAAGGTTACGGAAACCTACGGAGACCAGGTACGCCTGGTTTTTCGCCAGTTTCCGCTCCACAGCATTCACCCGCAAGCGCAGAAAGCCGCCGAGGCGGCGCTTTGCGCCGACGATCAGGGCAAGTTCTGGGAGATGCATGACGCGTTGTTCCAGAACCAGAGCAAGCTTCAGGTAGCCGATCTCAAATCGAGAGCCGCCGAGCTCGAGCTCGACGCCGCGGCGTTCGAGAAGTGCCTGGATAGCGGGCAGCACGCCGATCGGGTGACTGCCGACCTCGAGGCCGGAATGGCGGCGGGCGTTACCGGAACCCCGGCCATGTTCATCAACGGCCGCTTCCTCTCGGGCGCGCAACCGTTCGAGGCGATTTCCAAGGTCATCGACGACGAGCTGAGTCGCGCCGGCGGCTAAGGCCCGTTCACGGACTCGTCGCGGCGTGCCAGGCGATATCTCGGCCGAGCAGTTCGATCGCGCTCTGCGCCGAACGGCGCAGAAGCTGTCCGCCTACCTGGGCGGTGTCGGACGGTTCCCGGTTTTGCCGCGAGTCGAACCGGGCGACATCTCCGGCGCGCTGCCCGAGGATCCTCCCGCCCGCGGGGAGGACCTCGGCGTGATCCTGGATGACTACGAGCGGCTCATCGAGCCGAATGTGACCCATTGGAATCATCCCGGTTTCATGGCGTATTTCGCGATTAGCGGTTCCGCGCCTGGGGTCATCGGCGAGGCGCTGACGGCGGGCCTCAACGTCAACGCGATGAAATGGCAGAGCTCTCCGGCCGCGACCGAGCTCGAGCTAACGGTGTGTGGGTGGCTGCGCAGCATGGTCGGTTTGCCGGCCGCGTTTCGAGGGCACATCAACGATACTGCATCCACCTCGACCTTGTTGGCGCTGGCCGCGGCCCGGCATCGCAAGTTCCCCGCAGTCAGACAGTCGGGCGCCGGGGCGGGAGGCGATCTGTGCGTCTACGCGAGCGAGCAGGCGCACTCGTCGGTCGACAAGGGTGCCATGGTGCTCGGGTTCGGCCTGGATCACGTCCGGCACATTGCCGTCAACGAGCACTTCGAGATGCGCGCGCAGGCGCTGCGGCGGGCGGTCGAGACCGACCTTGCCTCGGGTAAGGTCCCCTTGGCCGTGGTCGCTACCGTGGGCACGACGTCAACCACCAGCGTCGATCCGGTCGCGGCGGTTGCCGAGATCTGCCGCGAGCACGAGCTGTGGCTTCATGTGGATGCCGCGTATGCCGGGAGCGCGGCCGTCTGTTCGGAGCTCAGGCCTCTGCTTGAGGGATGGCAGCTGGCGGACTCGATCGTGTTGAATCCCCACAAGTGGCTGTTCACGCCGGTTGATTGCTCGGTGCTCTTTGTCCGCGACCTCGCTCAGTGGCAGGACGCGTTCGCCCTGGTTCCGGCGTACTTGCGCTCGAGCGAAGAGGGAAGCCTCGACCTCATGGATCTCGGATTCCAGCTCGGCCGCCGCTTCCGGGCGCTCAAGCTGTGGATGGTGATCCGCGCGTTCGGCGTCGAGGGCCTGGCGGAGCGGATCAGAGAACACTGCCGGCTGGCGCGCGAGCTGAGCTCGTGGATCGACGCATCGCCCCACTTCGAGCGCCTGGCTCCGGTACCGTTCAGCGCGGTCTGCTTTCGCGCCCGATTTGCGGGGGCGACGCCTGAGGAAGAGGACCGGCTCAACCAGCGCCTGATGGCCGCGGTCAACGCCGAAGGCTCCGTCTTCATCACTCAGACGAAACTGAACGAGCGGTTCGTGCTGCGCGCGGCGATCGGCAACATCAAGACGACGCTCGACCACGTCGAGGCGCTCTGGCGGCTTCTCGAGGACTCGGCCGCGCAGCTGCGCGACTAGCACCGCACCGGCTTCGGATCCCCTCGGGTAAGCTCTGTCGAGCATGAGTGAGCAAGTGTTCAAGGCGTTGGTTCTCGCCGGAGGCAGCGGTACCCGTTTCTGGCCGCTGAGCCGAGCCTCGCGGCCCAAGCAGCTCCTCGCGCTCGAGGGCGACGAGAGCCTATTGGTGCGCACTGTGCGCCGGCTCGCGCCACTGGTGGAGCCTTCCAGCGTCTGGGTGGGCACGACTCGGAGCCTGGCTGATCAGGTGCGTGAACAGTTGCCGGAAGTGCCCGCGGACCAGATACTGGCGGAACCGGAGGGCCGAGACACGACGGCTGCGATCGGCTGGTCCTTGGATCAGATGGATGCCGAGGACTCGGTCGTGGCGGTATTACCCGCCGACCATCGAGTGGGCGACGAGCGGGCCTTTCGCGCAACTCTCGCGCAGGCGGTGGAGATCGTGGGCACGCAGGACCGGGTCATGACACTGGGTGTGTTGCCGCGCTGGCCGGAGCCCGGTTTCGGCTATCTCGAGCTGGGCGAGGTCGAGAATCCGCGAACCGGCCTGCGGCGCGTGGCGGCCTTCAAGGAAAAGCCCGATCCTGAGACTGCCGAGACCTACTTCCGAGGTGGCAACCATCTCTGGAACGCGGGCATCTTCGTTTTTCGTGGTGGGCGACTGCTCGAGCTGATCGGTCTTCACGAGCCGGATGTCGCGGACGGATTGCGGCGCATCCGCGAGCGGCCCGAGCGGCTGGATCTCTTCTACGGACAGCTTCCCAAGATCTCGATCGACTTCGCGGTCATGGAGAAGTGCGACGACCTCGGAACCTTGCCGCTCGATTGCGATTGGAGCGACCTGGGTTCATGGGAGGCCCTGGCGGAGATCTTGGACCGGGACGCGAACGGCAACGCGATCCGTGGCCGGGCCGTCACCCAGGACTCGAGCGGCAACCTCCTGGTCGCGGCGCACGGTACGATTGCCACGGTGGGTGTTTCGGATTTGATCGTCGTGCGCACGGAAGATTCGGTTCTGGTGATTCCCAAGAGCCGGGCCCAGGAGGTCAAGCAACTCGTGGATCGGCTGCGCCAAGGGGACTTCGAAGATCTTCTCTGAGAGCTTGCGGCTGTGATTCCGGTTCAGATCGCGGCGCACGGGCGGGAACGAAGCCTGGCCGAGACCGATCTGCCCCTGTGCTTGGAGTCCTTCTTTGGAGGATCTCCGGGCGCCTCTTGGGAGGTGGAGATCGGATTCGGCAAGGGCAAGTACCTTCTCGAGCAGGCTCGGAACCGGCCCCAAGTGGGTTTTCTCGGAATCGAGGTCGCCTCCAAGTACTACCGCCACGTTCGGGATCGCGCCGGAGAGCTGGAGAACGTGGTGCTGCTGCGGGGCGAGGCGCTGTACCTTCTGGCGAGCGTCCTACCACCTAGTTTTGCGAGTGTAGTTCACGTCTACTTTCCCGATCCGTGGCCGAAAGCCCGGCACCACTGCCGGCGTCTCTTCGATCCCGAGTCCGTCGATCTCATTCTGCGGCTTCTCCGACCGGCAGGCCGATTGCTGTTCGCCACCGACTTTCTGGACTACGGCGACCGGGTCGAACGGCTGTTGCGAGAGCATTCGGGGCTGCAGGTGGCGAGGGCGGATGACTTCTGGGGCGCTCGGCCGCGCACCCACTACGAAGACAAGTACCATCGGGAGGGTCGGCCGATTCTGCGCATCGAGGCGCGGCTCGCTCGCTCGAGCGACTTGATTCATCCGCGGGCCGGCCTGGGCGTAGTGGCCGGCGTGGCCAGGCCCACCGATGACGAGACCGAGATCCGATGAGAGTTCAGCATTGAGAGTCCTGGGGCACCTGGTTCCCTACTTCAAGCGGTACCCTGCGAAACTCGCGAGCGGCATTGCGTGCATCGCGCTGGCTGTCACCGCGGGCCTATTCGGGCCGATCATCGTGGGCCGGGCAGTGGATTCCTTCGTCGAGCAGGCGTCGTCGGCGACTCTGTTTCGGTACGGGCTGCTTCTGGTCGTCGTCACCGCGGTTCAAGGAGTCTTCAGCTTCGGGCAGCGGTTGATTCTGGTGTCTCTCAGCCGAGACATCGAGTACGACATACGCAACGACTACTTTGAGCATCTGGAGGCGCTGCCGCTCTCGTACTACCAACGCAACTACACCGGTGATCTCATGGCCAGGGCGACCAACGACCTGCAGGCGGTCCGGATGCTCTGCGGCCCGGCGATCATGTATGCGACCAGCACCCTGCTGACCGCCTCGGGCGCCTTGTTCTTCATGATCGGCATTCATTGGCGACTGACCCTCTTATCGCTAGCGGCGATGCCGTTGGTGGCGGTTACGACGCAAGTGTTCGGTCAGCGCATCCACGTCCTGTTCGACAAGGTCCAGGAGCAATTCTCGAGCCTTTCCACCAAGGTGCAGGAGAGCTTGTCCGGAGCTCGCGTGGTGCGAGCCCACGCCCGGGAGGCATCCGAGGTCGAGGCCTTCGAGCGCACCAACGCCGAGTATGTTCGCCGGAGCAAGAAGCTGATTCGCTGGACGACCGCGTTTCATCCCCTGCTTCAGTTGCTCGTTGGCCTCGGTTTCGTGGCGGTACTCTGGTTCGGGGGAACGCTGGTCTGGCGCGGCGAGATTAGCGTCGGCGAGTTCGTCAGTTTTAATTTCTTCCTGTCCAAGTTGGTCTGGCCGATGATCGCGATCGGTTGGGTGATCAATCTCGTTCAGCGCGGGACTGCCTCGCTGGGTCGGATCCGGCGGGTGCTCGAGACCGAGCCGGAGATCATCGACCTCTCCCCGGGCTCGGCCGACGCGATTGTCGGGGCATTGGGGATGAGTCAGCTCAGCTTTCGCTATCCGGGTAGCGACGAGAGCGTCCTCGCGGATGTGGAGCTCGAACTCGGCGCGGGTGAGACGCTCGGTATCGTCGGACGCACGGGTAGCGGCAAGAGCACGCTGCTGTCGCTCATTCCCCGGCTTCTCGATCCGCCTTCGGACCGAGTGTTCGTGGATGGCCGCGACGTACGCTTTCTGTCGCTCGCCTCGCTCCGAGAGGCGATCGGGGTGGTACCGCAGGAGGCCTTTCTTTTCTCGACGTCGGTCGCGGCCAACATCGCGCTGGGGAAACAAGGAGCGGACCCCGAGGCGGTCGCACGGGCCGCCGACCTCGCCGGGCTCGCGACCGATCTCGAGTCGTTCCCCAAGGGGCTCGACACGCTCGTTGGCGAGCGAGGGCTGACTCTTTCCGGCGGCCAGAAGCAGCGCGTCGCCCTGGCCCGCGCGCTGGTCCGCGATCCCAGGATCCTGCTTCTCGACGACTGCCTTTCAGCGGTCGATGCGGACACCGAAGAACGGATTCTGCGCAATCTGCGGCGCGTATTCGTGGGTCGCACGGTCGTCGTGGTTTCCCACCGCATCTCGGCTGTGCGCCAGGCGGACCAGATCATCGCGCTCGACAGAGGGCGGGTGGTGGAAAGAGGCAGCCATGCCGATCTGATGAAGCTTGACGGCGCCTATGCGGACCTGGCCCGGCGGCAGCAGCTCGAGGAAGAGCTCGCGGCGGTTTGAGGCTTCCGTTGGGGGGCTGGTGCCGGCGCGGCGGCATCCGTTACGCTCAGCGGCGGATGAAGGTTGCGATCTCCGGCGGTACCGGTCTCATCGGCCGCGCCCTGGCAGCCCGGTTGCTCGGGGCGGGCAAGAGCGTCGTGGTCTTGAGCCGCCGGCCCGCGGCGGTGAAGGAGCTGCCGGCAGGAGCCCAGGTGTCAGCCTGGGACTGTCGGTCGGCCGGCCAACTCCTGCCCCTCCTCGACGAGGTTGATGCCTTCGTGCATCTCGCGGGCGAGAACATTGGTGCCGGACGCTGGACCGCCGAGCGAAAGGAGAGAATCCGCGCGAGCCGTGTCGCGTCCACGGTGGCGTTGGTCAAGGCGTTCGAAACCTCGCAGGCGCCACCCAGCGTGCTGGTGCAGGGCTCGGCGGTGGGCTTCTACGGCACCGAGGCCGAGGGTGCTGTCGACGAGACCGCTCCGGCTGGCGATGACTTCTTGGCCGGTGTCTGTCGGGAGTGGGAGGAGGCGGGAGCCCCGGTTGCGGAGCTGGGCGTGAGGCGGGTGATCGCAAGAACCGGTGTGGTCTTCGCCGCCGAGGATGGCGCGCTGCCCAGAATCGTGATGCCCTTCCGGCTGTTTGCCGGCGGGCCCGTCGGCCGCGGAGACCAGGTTCTCTCCTGGATTCACCTGGAGGACGAGGTCGGTGCGATCGCGCACTTGGTCGACGATCAAGGCGCCGAGGGCGCCTTCAACCTGACGGCGCCCGAGCCGGTCACCAATCGACGGCTGGCGCGGGTGCTCGGCAGGGTGCTCGGCCGGCCGAGTTTCGTGCCGACACCAGCCTTCGCCTTGCGCCTGGCGCTCGGAGAGATGTCCACTCTGGTGCTCGACGGCCAGCGCGCGGTGCCCGCGCGCCTGATCGAGCGCGGTTACGAGTTTCGATTCCCGCAGCTCGAGCCGGCGCTTCGGGACTTGCTTTCCTGAGGGAGGATCCGTGGAGGGAATACGGCAGGGCGACATCCCCGGCGTCCAGCTGAGGCGCCGCCAGCTGGTGCTCGGAATGACGCCCGCGGGACTGTGGCCCCACCTGGCCGAGCCGGTCAAGTTGAGTCAGTGGCTCGCGGACCGCGTTCGTTCCGAGCCGGGGCCTCCGGTCGTGTTCCGGCTCGAGACCGACCAACCGAACGACTCGGCGCGAGAAGAGTACGCCGAAGTCGTCGAGTGGTCTCCGCCGCGAAGGATGGTCCTGGGCTTCCGAGAGCTCCATGCCGACTGGAGGTCGGCCACCTCGCTGACCCTCGAGTTGCATCCGGTCGCGCAGGGTTGCGAGGTCATGGTTTTCCAGGAGGGCTTTCAGCAGCTTCCACTATCGCTCGGGCTGACCGTCTGGGAGCGCTCGCGGTTGCGATGGACGGCCGCTTTGGGACGCCTGGCGCAGCTGGCGGAACTGGCTTCCTAGCGGCTCCACGCCGCGCCGATGGACGCGGCCACCTGGTCGCGAACGTCGGGCGGAGTGTAGACGCGGAACCGTTCGATTCGCGCGAGATGCCGGATGAACTGGCTGGACTCTTCCATCGAGCGCAACGAGCCGTCGGAGTGGCGCACCAGAACACGAGACTGACCCAGGCGGTGCGGGTCCTTGGCTGAGTTAGAGACCAGCAGCCGATGCTCGCCGAACTGCCGGCGCACCTCGGCCAGCAGAGCGGTGAACCGGTCCCGTTCCTCGCGCGTCAGGTGCTCGTCTGTTTCGAAGGCCAACCGGTAGTAGAGACGGTCGACGACCGCCCGCGCGTGCGGACTGCCGGACTCACGCATCAGCGCCATGGTGGAAACGTCGTCGTGCCCGAGAAAGGTCTTCGCCGCCGACGGCCACTGCCGGTTCTGCTCCGACAGCCATTCGTTGAAATGCAGCTCCAGAGCCTTGACGGTGAGGTTGAAGTAGACCTGGGTAAACATGTAGTAGCGGGCCATGACCAGCGCTTCGAGTGCGTGGACACCTCCTTCTTCGACACCGAGGCCCCAATCGCCGGTTTCAGGGTCTTCTATCGGCTCCATGGTCTCGAGGATCCGGGCGAGGTCGTAATTGCCGTACCGCACGCCGCAATACAAACTGTCGCGCAACAGATAGTCCATCTTGTCGACATCGAGCTCACCGGAGATCACCTGGGCGCAGAGCCGCCGGCGGGGTTCCTCGGGTTTGCCCAGCAGCTCGCAAACGTCCTGCGCGGTGATGCCGTCGCCGAAGTCGGCGAAGATTCTGACCACGTCGTCGGTGAGCAGAATGCGCCGGGTCATTTCCTCATGGTCGATGCCGTCCTCGAAAAGATCCTCGGCCGAATGGCTGAAAGGCGCATGGCCGACGTCGTGCACCAGAGCCGCGACCCGCAAAAGGCGGCGTTCGACGGAGGATTGTCCCGGTGTCAACAAGTCGGGAGCCTTGGCCGCCAGGGCGTCGTAGACCCGCCCGGCCAGGTGCATGGCGCCGAGAACGTGACTGAATCGGCTGTGCTCGGCTCCCGGAAAGACCAGGTAGGCGAATCCGAGCTGATGAATCCAGCGCAGGCGCTGCACCGGCAGGCTATTGATCAGCGCGTGTTCGAGCGGGTCGGCGTGGATGAAGCCGTGGATCGGATCGCGGTACGAGGCCTGCCGCTGAAGGGTCACCGGCGTTGTGCTCAGGCCGCGACAGCGGTGTCGACCTCTTCGCCTTCTGATTTGGCGATGATCGCTGCGCCGCACGAGTCGCTGAAGATGTTGATCGCGGTACGGTACATGTCCAGTGGCCGATCGACCGCGAGCATCGCTCCGACGATGACGTCGACCTCGGGTCCGCGCAGGTTGACCGCTTCGAGAACGATGAAAATCACCACCAGACCCGCCGAAGGCACGGCGGCCGCCCCGATCGAGGCCAGCAGAGCGGTGAGCACCACTACCATCTGCGCTCCGATGGTAAGGTCGACGCCGAGCACCTGCGCGATGAAGAGCACGCCGGCGCATTCGTAGAGCGCGGTCCCGTCCATGTTGATCGTGGCGCCCATCGGCAACACGAACGACGAGATGCGATTGGAGACCCCTACCTTCTTCTCGACGTTCGAGATCGTCACCGGCAGGGTCGCGGCAGATGAGCTCGTCGAAAACGCCATGAGGAGGGCATCCATCATGTTGCGAAAATGGATCTGCGGTTTGATGCGGCCGAGCAGGATCAGAATCAGCGGCAGGGTTACGAACAGATGCACGGTCAGGCTGATCGCGATGGTCAGCATGTACATGCCCAGCGCCCGGAAGGACTCGAGCCCGGACGTTCCGACGAGCCGCGTGATCAGCCCGAACACTCCGAGCGGCAAGAACACGATGATCCCGGCGGTGAGCTTCATCATCGCCTGAAACCCCGCGTCGAAGACCTCGACCAGCACCGTTCGGGGCTTTTCGGGGAGGTGCGCGAGTGCCATCCCGAACACGATGCAGAAGAAGATCACCGAGAGCATCTTCGACTCGGAGGCGGCGCCGAAGAAGTTCTCCGGCACGACGTCGAGCAAGACGTCGATTGGGGAGCTCGGAGCCGCCAACTCGGGTAGCGTGGCTTGCTGGGCGCTGCCCATATTGGCGCCCACGCCGGGCTTGATGAGGTTGACCGCGAACAGACCAGCCAGGATGGCCAGGGCGCTGGTCAGAACGTAGTAGCCCAGCGTTTTGCCGAAGAGGCGCCCCAGATCCCGTCCACCGCCGATCGAGGCCACTCCTGACACGATCGAAGTGATGATCAGCGGCACGATGATCATCTTGAGCAACGAGATGAACAGCGTGCCGAGCCAGCCGACCTTGCCGACCACTGCTTCGCCGCCCGCGAGGCCGGTGGCGATGCCGACGGCCATGGCGATCAGGATCTGCCAGTGCAGCTTCCTGTACCAGCGTTGATTTTCCATTCGCGGTCAGACCCTACGGCAAGCGCGGGGCGGTTGCAAACGGGTTCGGAGTCGGGAGGAGGGAGCGCCTCAGCGCCGCGCGAACGGCGGGCGCGCTCGATTGGGCGCGGCCGAGCTAGCCACTCTTGGAGGACGCCTTATCCGCATCTGCGTCGTCGCCCTCTTGGGAGCTTCCGCATTTGGGGCAGGCAGCGTCGTTCTTACCGAGGTCGTAGTACTTGGTGCCGCAACTCGGGCATTCGTGTTTGGATCCAAGTTCGATTGTGGCTGACATCGGCTACCCCTCGCTGCCTGTGGAGCGGGAAGGTAGCATTCGCCCCAGGGGGTGTCAAGGTGGCCCGGCCCCGTGAGCGCGCAAAGGCCCCACGGCGTTCTTGGGAGCCGGTCGGCCAGCCTGGGGTGACCCCAGAGGCGCGGGCTCTCAGTCCGACCAGAGGAAGCCGGTGAGAAAGTTGATGAGGTCGGAAACGTTGAGAATGGTGAACATGTCGCTTACTCCCTTCTAGAGGCTCAGGGGAACCTTGTGTTCCGTCTCTTGGAATAGAGCAGGCTCTGTGCCAGCCATTTCTTTTCCTTGACTGAAACGGAAAGAACTGAAAACAGGACACTTACGCTCAGAGCGAAGCGGCGGTGCGGTTTCAAAAACGGTTGCGAGCAGGAGTAGGCGCCACTTTTTCGGCGAAAGCGACCAAAGAAGCGGCGGGCCGGGATCTTGCAGAACGGAGCCTTGCCGCGCTCTGGGGGAGCGGTTAGGATGAGCGCCCCCCGGTTCGCGGCCGAGGAACCATGCATCGAATCCTCTCCATTTTCGGCCTCCTGTCGCTCGCCTTGGGGTCGGTGGGCTACTGCGGAGAGCTGTCCGCCGAGGCCGGCGCCAGTCCGTTCGATCGGAGTCTGTCCCCGTCCCAGCGCCTCGAAGCGCTCGCCGAGAGGGTTCGCCTGGCGCACGAGTCGCTCGAAACGTTGGAAGCGGACTTCTCCCAGGTCAAGGAGAGCGGCTTGCTTCTGGAGCCGGACCGCGCGAGCGGGCAGTTCTCGTACAGCGCCCCGGACAAGGTCCGCTGGGAGTATCTGAATCCGGATCCGATCTCGCTGGTCATCGCCGACAGCACGATGACCACCTGGTATCACGATATCGGTCAGGTCGAACAGGCAGCCGTAGGAGCTCAGGCCGATCGCGTCCTGCGCTATCTGGGCGCCGGAACGTCGCTCGACAGACTGTTGGAGTACTTCACCGTCACTCTGCGGGTGGCTCCCGAGGAAGACGAGCCCTTGAAACTCAAGCTCTCCCCTCGGTTCGAGCGGGTCGCCAAGCGGATTCGAGAGATGGAGCTGTGGCTCGATCCGGATCTGTTCCTGCCGGTCCGCCTTCGCTACGTGGAGGGTGACGGAGACGTGACCGAGTACCGATTCGCGAACTTCCGCAGGAACGAGGGCATCGAGGCGAGTCGGTTCGAGCTCGAGTGGCCCGAAGAGGTCGAGGTCAGGCTGATTCGCCTCAACGGCCGCGCCGGGGCTCCCTGAAGCCGCCGAAACCCGCTGCCCCTCTGAGCTCCTGAGCGCCACCCGAACTGAATGACTGCCGGATTCGCGGTTTCGAAGGTCGATGGCAACGCCAGACGCGGCCGGCTCGAGACCGCTCACGGCTCGATCGAGACACCGGCCTTCATGCCGGTGGGAACCGCGGGGGCGGTCAAGGGCCTGACACCGGATGCACTGGCCGCCAACGGCGCCCAAGTGATGCTGTCGAATCTCTACCACCTGGCGATGCGGCCGGGCATTGACGTCGTCGAGCGCATGGGCGGGCTGCACGCCTTCACCGGTTGGTCACGACCGATCCTGACCGACAGCGGCGGGTTCCAGGTCTTCAGCCTCTCGAAGCTGCGCACGGTCGATGACGAGGGGGTCGCCTTTCGTAGCCATATCGACGGCGCCGAGCTGCACTTTTCGCCGGAATCGGTGGTCCGGGACCAGGAGCGTATGGGAGTCGACGTGGCGATGATGCTCGACGAGTGCCCGCCCGGAACGGCGTCCCGCGACGAGGTCGCTCTTGCCCTGCGAACGACGAGCGGGTGGGCGCGACGCGCGCGCGCGGCCTGGAGTGAGGGCTCGACGCGGCTTTTCGGCATCGCCCAGGGTGGAGTTTTTCCGGACTTGCGCGAGCAGGCGGTTGCGGAGCTCGTCAAGCTCGACTTTGCGGGCTATGCGATCGGTGGCGTGAGCGTGGGCGAGCCGTCCCCCCAGCAGCGGCGCACGGTTCGGCATACGGCTTCTCTCTTGCCGCCGGAGAAGCCGCGCTACCTGATGGGTGTAGGGACCCCGCTCGACATTCTTCACGGGGTTCTCAACGGCGTGGACCTGTTCGACTGTGTGCTTCCGTCTCGAAACGCCCGTCACGGCTTTCTGTTCACCCGTAAGGGGCCGATTCGGATCAAGAACGCGCGATTTCGAGATGATCCCGGGCCGATCGAGACGTCGTGCCCGTGCTCGGCCTGCTCGGGAGTGAGCCGGGCGTTTGTGCACCACCTGATTCGGACCGGAGAGCTCACCGGAACGGTCCTGGCGACCCAACACAACATCCGCTTCTTTCTTGACTTTATGCGGGATCTCAGGGAAGCTATCGCGTCCGGCGCGACGGCCACGTGGGCCAGAGAATTCTCTCTTGCCTACGGTCCGGACGACCTCGAAGAATCACCCCCTAGCTCCGAATCGATTTGAGTTTCTCGATGCTTGCTCTTGCCCAGGCGGCGGCCCAGCCGAGCCCGTTCCTGCAACTGGTACCGATCGTCCTTATCTTCGGTATCTTCTATTTTCTGCTGATCGCGCCGATGCGCAAGCGCCAGAAGGCGCTTCAGCGCATGATCGAGGAGCTTGAGAAGGGAGACCGGGTGGTCACCTCGGGCGGCCTGCACGGAGAGGTCGCCGCTCTGGTTGGCAACGCCGTCCTGCTCAAGGTGGCCGACAACATCAAGGTCAAGGTTTCGAAGTCGGCGATCGCTGCGCTGCAGGAATCGGAGAGCGACGGCTGAATATGAAGAAGGGGCTACTCTGGAAGGGGCTGCTGATCGGCGCGATAGTGCTCGTGGGCGCGCTTTCGGCCTATCCCCTGCAGGAGAAGATCAAGCTTGGCCTCGACCTGCGCGGCGGAACCTATCTGGTGCTTCGGGTCGAGGTCGAAGATGCGCTCGGCGCCGAGACCGACAAGGACACCGCTCGACTGGTGCAGGAGCTTCGCGATCGGAGCGTCGCTACCGCCAGCGCGACCAGAACCTCTTCGACGGAATTCGATCTGCTGGGCGTCGGTACCGATCGATCGAGCGACATCTCGGAGATCGCCGAGGAGTTCCTGCCCGGATGGGACTACCAGCGGCGCGCGGACCGCGTCGGGTTCAGAATGAAGCCGCAGAACGAGAGCACGATCGCGAACCAGTCGGTCAAGCAGGCGCTCGAGACCATCAGGAACCGGGTCGACGCGTTCGGCGTCTCCGAGCCCACCATTCAACGCCAGGGGCTCGAGGGCAACCGCATCGTGGTTCAGCTGCCGGGTGTCGACGATCCGGAGCGGGTCAAGAAACTCATCAAGAACACGGCGTTCCTGGACTTTCGCCTGGTGGCGTTTCCGCCCGACGGCGGGGGAGTCCAGTCGCGCGAGCAGATCCTCGGCAACTACGGCGGCAGCCTGCCCGATGACGTCGAGATTCTCGAGGGCCCGATTCGCGACAGCAGCGGCGACCTCGTCGGCGTCCAGTACTACGGAGTCGAGAAGCGCTCGGTGATCACCGGCAGGGATCTGAAGGACGCGCGGCCGGGACTGGGCGACTTCAATCAACCGATCGTCAACTTCTTCCTGACCCACGACGGCGGCAAGAGATTCGGAGAGATCACTGGCGACAACATCGGGCGCGGTCTGGCGATCGTTCTCGACGGCAAGGTGCGCTCTGCACCGACTATTCGGGCGAAGATCAGCGATAGCGGGATGATCGAGGGCTCGTTTACCCGCCAAGAGGTAGAGGACCTATCTACCGTGCTCAAGTCGGGTGCTCTGCCGGCGGCGATCACCTATCTCGAGGAGCGCACTGTGGGGCCGTCCCTCGGACAGGACTCCATCGACCAGGGGCTCAAGGCGGGCCTCCTGGGAATGGCTCTGGTGGTCTTGACGATGTTCGTGGTCTACAAGGCCACCGGAATGAACGCGATTGTGGCCCTGGCGCTCAACATCATCCTGATATTCGGCGCCCTGGCCTACTTCGGCGCCACGTTGACCCTGCCTGGAATCGCCGGCATCGTTCTCACCATCGGCATGGCCGTGGACGCCAACGTGCTCGTCTTCGAGCGGATTCGCGAAGAGCTGAGGCACGGCAGGACGGTCAAGTCGGCCATCGACGCCGGTTTCGGCAAGGCGCTCTCTTCGGTTCTTGATGCCAACATCACGACCTTGCTCGCGGCGCTTTTCCTCTTCCAGTTCGGAACCGGGCCGATTCGGGGCTTCGCGGTCACGCTATCGGTCGGCATCTTCGCGTCGCTGTTCTCGGCGATCTTCGTCAGCAGGTGGCTCTTCGACCTCATTCTTTCCCGCCGCCAGCGAGTGGACCGTCTCTCGATCTGAGGAACCGACGGCTCTTTCGAAGGACACGAGATGCAGTTTTTCGCCGATTCGAAAATCCAGTTCATGCGCTACCGGCGTTTCTGGGTGATTTTCTCGTTCGCGCTGTTGCTGCTGGCGACGGTCGAGATCTTCGTCAAGAAGCTCAACCTGGGCATCGACTTCGCCGGCGGGACGCAGCTGACCCTGAAGCTCGCGGAAGCGGCCGAGATTGAGACGCTGCGCTCGATCGTGGCCGCGGCCGGCGTGCCCGACGCTGTGATCCAGCGCTTCGGCGTCGCCGGCGCCAACGAGGTCCTGATCAAGACGCCTTTGGTCGAAGGGTCGGAAGAGGGAAGCCAGGCGCTGGTCATCGAGGCGCTCAACCAAGAGATCGACAACCTGGGCGCGGGGCTCGACCTCAACCGTGTCGGTCGCGAGGCGGTCTCGGCGTTTCTGCTCGAGCGCGATCCTGACGGGCGGGTGCCTGAGGCGGTCGACCCCGCGGCCCTCGCGGATCCGGATCCCTACGGCCCGGTCGCGGACGCGATCCTCGACCTGCGGCGCGAAGAAGGCCTGATTGCCGGCTGGGAGCAGGTGTCGGCACTCCCCCAGGTGACTCCGCAGGCGCTGGCGGCGCTCGAAAACGGCGCCCGGCTGGGGAAGCTCTCCCTGCTCGGCGCCGAGAACGTCGGGCCCCAGATCGGATCCGAGCTGCGCAAGAAGGGGCTTCTCGCGATCCTTTCGTCCATGCTCGGGATGCTCATCTACATCTGGTTTCGGTTCGAGCTTCGCTTTGGCGTCGGAGCGCTGGTCGCGGTTGTTCATGACGTGTTCATTACCGTCGGCCTCTACGCCTTCGCGGGCTTCGAGTTCAACCTGACCACGATTGCCGCGTTCCTGACCTTGGTGGGCTATTCGGTCAACGACACGGTCGTGGTCTTTGATCGGGTCCGGGAGAATCTCAGACGGTCGAAGAGCCTGGACCTGGAAGAGACCATGAACCTGAGCATCAACCAGACGCTCTCGCGGACCGTGCTGACATCCGGCACCACTCTCCTGGTGGTGGGCTCGATTCTGGTTCTCGGCGGAGACGTGCTGCGGGGATTCGCGTTCATCCTGACCATCGGGGTGATCGTCGGGACCTACTCGTCGATCTACATCGCCAGCCCGTTCGCCCTGCTTTGGGAAAACTGGTTCGGACGCGGTTCGCGCGCGCGCCGGCAGGGCGCTCGCGCCGCTTCGGCCTGAGAGCCCCCCGAAGCTTCCCCGGTCGGCCTCCAGGGGTCGCAGCCGGCCCTCGCGGATTGTGGCGCCGGCCAACCTATAATCTCGGTGTGGCGGGCGCACGCTCCGGGTCGATCCGGGAAGCGGTCGCGGGCCGCTGACGCCGAGTGACAATGCCGACACTACGCGAGCGATTCTCTTCCCGCCCGGTTTCGCCACCGGTCAAGCCGCCCTTCAAGCGGGTGAGCTTCGAGAGCGTTCTGGCTCATATGCGCGAGCAGGGGCGCGAGCCGGACGAGCCGTTCTTGCGCCGCGTCTACGAGTTCTCGACCGAGATGCATGGGGATCAGAAGCGGCAGTCCGGTGAGCCGTTCATGACCCATCCACTCTATGTGGCTTTTTTTCTGGCCGGGTTCAGGGCGGACGAGACCTCGATAGCGGTGGGCCTGCTGCACGACGTTCTGGAAGACACCCTGACCACTCGCGAGACTCTGACGACCGAGTTCGGAGAAGAGATCACCAACCTGGTGGACGGCGTGACCAAGATCGGCAAGCACGAGTACGTGCGGCGCGACGAGGTCCAATCCGAAACCTTCCGGAAGCTCATCCTGGCTTCGGCCAAGGACATTCGCGTCATTCTGGTCAAGCTGGCCGACCGGCTTCACAACATGATGACCCTCGAGCACATGCAAGAGAACGTCAAACGGCGGATCTCGCGCGAAACCCTGGAGATCTACGCGCCTATCGCGCACCGCTTGGGCATGGCCAAGGTGCAAGGCGATCTGGAAGACCTGGCCTTCTATCATCTTCACCCGCTGAAATTCGCCGCTCTCGAAGCCAAGGTCCGAGAGAAGCTCAAAATCGGGCGCCGCGCGACCGAAGACATCCGGAGCCGGCTCGAGGAGAGCCTCTCGGAGGCCGGCGTGGACGCCGAGATCAGCTCGCGGGTGAAGCGCTACTACTCGATCTATCGCAAGCTTCGCCGGCAAGGCATCGAGCTGGCGCAGCTTTATGACTATCTCGCGTTTCGGATCATCACCGAGGAGATGCGCGATTGCTACGCGGCTTTGGGAGTCGTCCATCAGCATTGGCGTCCCGTACCGGGTCGGTTCAAGGACTACATCGCGATGCCCAAGCCCAATCTGTACCAGTCGCTCCACACCACCGTTGTGGTCGAGAACGGGCAGCCGTTCGAGGTGCAGATCCGGACCGTAGAGATGGACCTGATCGCGGAAGAGGGAATTGCGGCTCATTGGCGATACAAGGAGGGCAAGCCCGAACCGCGCTCCCACGAAAGAGAGGTGGCCTGGCTTCGACAGCTCCTCGATTGGCAACAAGACGTCGACGATCCACGGACCTTCATGGCGACTCTCAAGCTCGACCTCTATCCGGATGAGGTCTACGCTTTCACGCCCAAGGGCGACGTGTTTTCCTTTCCGCGTGGCGCGACGCCGCTCGATTTCGCCTACAAGATTCACACCGAGCTGGGGCACCAGTGTTCGGGAGCTAGGGTCAACGGCAAGTTGGTGCCGCTGCGAACGCAACTTCAGAATGGCGACATCGTTGAGATCATGACCAACGCCGCGCGCCACCCATCAAGGGACTGGCTGAACTTCGTCGGCACTTCGAGAGCCAAGAGCAAGATTCGACAGTGGCTCAACACCGAGCAGAAGAAACGCTCTCTCGAGATCGGTCGGCGTCTTCTCGAGCGAGGATTGCGGAGGCACAAGGTCTCGTCGAAACGCTTTCTGGAATCCAAAGCCCTGAAGAAGTACCTGGTCTCCGAGGGCGTCGGCCACGCCGACGACCTGCTGAGCCGTATCGGCTTCGGCAAGATCACCGTTCGGCAGGTCCTGGATCGCACGCTGACGACCGAGCAACTGGCCGAGGTCGAAAGCAAGCCGAGCCGGTTGCGCTCGGCCGTGGCCAAGATTCTGCCTTTCGGTGCAGCATCGGTCTCGGTGCGCGGAGACAGCGATCTGCTCGCCTACCTGGCGAAGTGCTGCAAGCCGCTGCCCGGAGACGAGATCATCGGCTACGTCACTCGGGGCCGGGGAGTGTCGGTGCACTCGGTCGACTGCCGGAACGTCCGCAACCTGCTCTACAACCCCGAGCGCGAGATCGAAGTCGAGTGGGCCCGATCCCGAGATGAAGTCTTTCCCGTGCCACTGGTGATCGAGACCGAAGATCAGCCGGGGATGCTGGCCAAGCTCACCGAGGCCATCGCCAAGTTCGACGGCAACATCCGAAACTTCGAGGCCGGGACGATCGAAACCGGCCGGGGTCAGATCGCCGTGCTCGTCGAAGTGAAGAACCGCCGCCAGCTGGAGCGGCTGCGCCAAGGACTGCGTGGGGTGCCCGGAGTCCTCGACGTCCGCCGACCCATGGGCTCCGATTCCGGCGCCCTGAGTGAATTCGGGAAAGACCGATAGAAGGCGACCGTCGGCCTAGCTCTGGTCTGCTTCAGCGGTCTCGGGCCGCCAGGTACGGGTCGGGGGCTTGTGCACTTTGCCACTGCGCAGGCAGCGAGCGCAGACCAGGATGCGCTGAACGGAGCCGTTGACCAGGGCGCGAACCCGACGGAGATTGGGCTCCCAGGTTCGAGCCGACACGTTGTGAGCGTGACTTATCTGACGACCGATGATTGTTTTCTTACCGCAAACAGAGCACTGCTTGGACATCGAGAAATCTCCCAAAGTGAGGCGGGATGGTAGCAGATTCGCTGGCCGGGCGCCAGGCGGGCGTCGGGCGTCGGTGGCGCCGGGCGGATGGGGCGCTAGACCGTTCCCTTGACAGGGTGTAGCATTCTTGTATAGCTTGCGATATTGCTTAATGTTTGTCATCTAAAGTGGCATGAAAGCGAAGGTTTTAGTACCAGAGGTGTAGACTAGTGTTGTTTTCGCGCACACGGGGCGTCATTGGCCTGGATATCGGCAGCTCGACGGTCAAATTGGTCGAGCTGAAGGAGCGCAAAGGGGAGTTGCATCTGCAACGGATCGGCCTCGAGCCGTTGTCCCCGGAGGCCATCGTCGACGGTTCGATCATGGACTCATCCCTGGTGGTGGACGCGGTCAACAAGCTCGCCGAGGAAAGTGGCGTGAAGAGCAACAACTACGCCACCAGCCTGGCCGGCCATTCCGTGATCATCAAGAAGATTCAGATGCCGGCGATGTCGGCCGACGAGATCGCGGAGTCCATTCAATGGGAGGCCGAGCAATACATCCCCTTCGACATCAGCGACGTTCGGCTCGACTACATCGTTCTCAGCGACGAAGAGGTGGCCCGTGACGCGATGGAAGTGCTGCTGGTGGCCGTCAAGCGCGACAAAGTCAACGACTACGTTTCGGTGATCAGCCAGGCGGGCAGGAACCCGGTGATCGTCGATGTCGATGCATTCGCGGTGCAAAACGCGTACGAGCTCAACTATGACGTCGACTCACAGCAGGTCGTGGCACTGGTCAATATGGGTGCCGGTGTCACCACCATCAACATCCTTTCTCGGGGCTCGACGGTCTTCTGGCGTGACATGTCGATCGGCGGCAATCAGTTCACCGAGGCGCTGCAGCGCGAGTACAGCCTCTCTTTCGACCAGGCCGAAAGGCTCAAGCGGGGTGAGCAGGTTCCCGGTTGCTCGCCTTCCGAGGCCAGATCGATTCTGGAGGCGGTTTCGACCGAGCTCGCAGCGGAGATTCAGAAGACGTTCGATTTCTTCGCGGCTACCTCGGCCGACGACCGGGTCACTCAGTTGATGCTCTCGGGCGGCTGCGCTTTGACGCCCAATCTGCGAGAAGTGCTGCAGGATCGTTTCAACGTTCCGACCGAGATCATGAACCCGCTACGGCGAGTGCAGTATCGTGAGACGGACTTCGACAGCGTGTGGCTGCAGTCGGTCGCGCCAATGTTGGCGGTAGCCGTCGGACTCGCGGCACGCAAGGTGGACGACTAGAGGCGAGCATGATCAGGATCAACCTACTTTCAGAGGGGCGCAAGCCCGTAGCCGCCAAGAAGAAGACGGTAGGTAGTGGCTTGGCTCTCGGCGGCATCGATCCGGCGACGATCGCGCTGCTGGCCACGGTCTTTCTCGGTGTGGTCATCTCGCTGGGGCACAATTTTCTGCTCGGCAGGACGATCTCCAAGAAGCAGGTCGAGGTCAACGAGGCCCAAGTGGAAGTCGACAAGCTGGCGCCGATCATCGCCGAGGTCGAGCAGTTCAAGGCGAAGAAGGCCAAGCTCGAAAACAAGGTCGATATCATCTCGCAGCTCAAGGCGAATCAGCAGGGGCCGGTTCAGATCATGGACAAGATCTCGCGGGCCTTGCCGGAGCTTCTCTGGATGGACCGCATGGACGTCAAGGGTCAGACGGTGACCGTCAACGGCCAGGCCTTCAACACCAATGCGGTCGCCAATTTTCTGGAGAATCTCGATCGGGTCCCTGAGTTCCAGGAACCGGTCCTTCAGGATACGTCACAGACCGGGCAAACCTACTCGTTCATCGTGCGGTTTAACTACACCCACGTTCCGACCGGCGAAAGTCAGGAGCAGACGGCCGCGGCCGGCTGAGGAAACCGAATGGCGTTTCAAACCGGACTCGAAGGAAAGCCCTGGTACTTTGGCCTGATCGCTGGCCTGGTGGTAGCCGGCATTCTGTATTTCGGCGCCCATCGAGTCTTGCTCGAGCCGAAGAAGAACAACATCGCTTCTCTCGATAACCGGCTCACCGAGCTGCAAGCCAAGATCCAGGAAGGCCGCGCCGCGCAGCAGCAGTTGCCGAGGTTCCGTGAAGAGGTGCGGCAGCTCGAGCTCGAGCTCGACAAGCTCTTGAGGATCCTTCCGGCTCGACGGAACACGCCGGAATTGATGCGCAGAATCCGGACTCTGACCGAACAGGGCGATTTCGACTTGCTTCGATTCACGCCCGGAGTCTTCATCGAGCAAGACTTCTACAGCGAGTGGCCGATCGCGATCAATCTCGAAGGCACGTACCACAATCTGGCGATGTTCTTCGAACGCGTGAGCCGGTTCTCGCGGATCATCAATATCGAGGACCTGAGCGTGAGCGCGTTGCGGAACCCCGATTCCGACCGCACGATCTCGGCGAGTTTCAAAGCCAAGACGTTCGTGTACCGGGACGACGAGCAGGAGGAGGCCGCACCGTGAATCGACGTTGGCTGAGTCTTGCCGTGCTGTTGGTGCTGTGCCTGGCCGGTAGCAGTTGGCTCCAGGCTCAAGATCCGGTTAGCGAAGACGAGACCGCGCCGGCTGCGGCCGAAGTCGATTCCGACTCGCTCCTGGCCGACGAAGAGTTGATGTTTCTCGGCGAAGGCTACGCCTACGAACCCGGGGATCGGAGAGACCCGTTCAAGTCGCTCCTGATCGTGCGCGAGAGAGCCGCCATGCGCGGCCCGCGGCCCGAAGGAATCCCGGGGCTTCTCATCGACGAAATCGATCTGAACGGGATCTTTATCACCCCCGATGGACCGGTCGCCCAGGTGCGATCTACCGAAGAAGACAAGAGCTATCTGCTTCGTGAAGGAGATCAGCTCTACGACGGAGATGTCGTGAGCATCACCGTAAATGAAGTTTCATTCAAGCAAATCGTGGACGACCCGACGGCCATCAAGCCGTTTCGAGAGGTGGTCAAGAAGCTCAACTCGTAGCTTCGCGACAGGAGGCGAAAGCCATGGTTAGTCACGCCACAGGAAACAGGAATGCGCACACCATCCGGCTCGGGTCGGGGTTGGCAACTCTGTGCAGCTTGCTGCTGTTGTCCGTAGGAGCCGCCGCGGTGGAGCGTCCGGTGGAAGAAGCGAAGCCCGTGTTCACCGACATTTCAGCGGTGCGGAGCATCCTCGGCCTCGAGCTGCGCCGGCAGGGTTCCATGAGGAGCTTCGAGATCGTCAGCGACGGTCCGGTGACCTGGACGAGCTTTCGCGACGGCGACGGCCGGTTGGTGGTCGAGCTGCCCAATGCCGAGCCGACCAGCGAAGTTCAGGCCTTGGATCTGCATGACGAACTGGTTCGTTCTGCCAGAGTCAGCGTGTTCTCGGCTGGCCAGCGGCCGATGAGCCGTCTGCTGGTCGATACAGTCGCCGACGTTTCTCACGCGGTCGTGCCGCTGGGCGATCGCCTGGTCGTGGAGTTGAGTCCGATCGAGCCGAGCAACGAGTCCGGGCAGATTGCCGCCTTCGGCAATCTGCAAGTCGAGAAGGCGGCTGCTTTCCAGGGCGACACTAGCCCCGGGACGCCGGAGTTCGGGCCCGCGCCCAGCGGCGTTCCGGCGACTCAGCTCCAGGGTGTCGACGTCACCACCGGCGACGAGATGACCACGGTTTGGATTGCCGGCGATGGTGCCTTCTACTACTCCCACTTCCCGCTGACCGAGCCCTATCGATTCGTCGTGGATCTGATCGGTGTCGTCAACACGTCTCCGGTCTCGACCATCGCGGTGCAAGGCCAGGTGGTCGATCGCGTTCGAGTTGCGCAGTACAAGCCCCAGCCCGAGCTGGTGTCGAGAGTTGTGATCGATCTCATGGACCCGACCGCTCCGTCTGTTGAGGCGACCCCCGAAGGCCTCAAGCTGACCTTTCTGTCCTCGGCGGCTCAAGCCGAAGCCCCCGCATACGAAGAGGGCTTGGCTGCCGAGCCGGTCGCGATGACCGAGGCCGAGTCGGTCATGCCGGCGCCGGCCGTGACGCCGCCAGCGGCCCCCGACGCCGTGGAGATGCTTGCTCTCGCCGAAGAGTTCGCCGAAGAGCAGGAGCCCGAAGAGGCCGTGGCGGACGCCGTGGCCGAGGAAGTCGCCGCCGAAATGGAGATAGCCGCCGAAATGGAGATGGCCGCCGAAATGGAGATGGCCGCCGAAATGGAGATGGCCACCGAAATGGAGATGGCCGCCGAGGCGGAGACGGCCGCCGAGGTGGAGATGGCAGAAGAGGTCATCGAGCCCGAGGAAGACATGGCGTGGGACGAGGGGGCGGCGGAAGACGCCGAGCCCGAAGCTGCTCTGGAAGAAGCCGAGCTCCCTGCTTCGGACATGATCGAGGAGGTCACCGAGGACGTCGTTGAACCGGCGGAGGAGATGTGGGCAGAGGAGCCGGTCATGATTGCCGAGGTGGCCGAGGCGCAGCCTGAAATGCAGGAAGAAGCGCAGCAGCCCGAGTGGGTCGAGCCGGAGCCCACATGGGAGGAGCCCGCCGTCGAGGAGGCACCCACTTGGGACGAGCCGGAAGAGGAGCCCTTGCCCGAGATGGCGCCTGCCGGGTCTCTGTTCGACGTGTCGGTGGACCTTTCTCCCGAAGTTGAAGAGGCCGACGCCTCGACGTTCGACACTCGGGACGTCACCGTCGGTTCCCAGAGGGTCTACACCGGCGAGCCGATGACTCTGAGCCTTCAGGACGCGGACGTGAAAGACGTCCTGAGGTCCTTCGCCCAGATCAGCGGCCTCAACGTGGTGGTGCAGCCGGGCGTAGCCGGTTCGGTAACGATCGAATTCACCGACGTGCCCTGGGATCAGGCGCTCGACCAGATCCTCAAGATCAACGGCCTCGACTATGAGCTCGAAGGCAACATCATGCGTGTCGCGCCGGTCCTGGTCCTGCGCCAGGAGGCCGAGGAACGAGCCAGGCTCGAAGCTGCCAAGTCGCTTTCGATTCCGCTCAAGACCATTCTTCGCAGGGTGAGCTATGCGGGCGCGCAGGAAATCGCCTCGATCCTGCGAAGCGGCGGCGGTGCCAGCATCATGAGCGAGCGCGGCTCGGTCTTGGTGGACCGGCGGACCAATACCCTGATCATCAAAGAGCTGCCTTCGCACATCAACACGGTCATCGCGGTGATCGAGAACCTGGACATTCCCGAGCCTCAGGTCATGATCGAGGCGCGGATCATCGAGACCACGAAACGTTTCAGCCAGACCCTCGGCATCCAGTTGGGCTTCGGCGCGATTGCGAGCGCGGAGACTGGCAACACGACCGGACTGCAGTTCCCGAACACGGGCACCGCCGACGGCGGCGTCAATCTGCTGACCGGTGGCAGCAACGGGTTTCTCGACATCACGCTCGGCAACGTTCTCAACACCTTCAATCTGGACGCGCTGCTGCAGGCTGCCGAGAGCGAGGGCCTGATCAACATCCTCTCGGCTCCGAGGATCACGACGCTCAACAATGAGCAGGCGTCGATCCAGAGCGGTCTCCAGATTCCGATTCAGACGATCGCGAACAACACCGTCAGCGTACAGTTCGTGAACGCGACCCTGCGTCTCGACGTCACGCCGCACGTGACCGCCGAGGGCACAGTGCTCATGGACATCGATATCCAGAAACGCGAGCCGCAGCTCGCCTTCGCGGTGGTCGGCGCCAGCAACGCCCCGATTTCGACCAAGGACGCGACCACTCGCGTGATCGTCCGCGACGGCGGCACGACGGTCATCGGCGGCATCTACAAGGTCACCAGCGACCAGGGCGAGGACCGTGTTCCGGGCCTGGCGAACGTGCCGATCCTCAAGCATCTGTTCAAGAACAAACGTCGTAACGACGAAAACGAAGAACTTTTGATTTTCATCACGCCACGCGTGGTCAAGCTGTAGAGAGCTGGCAAAGGGGTCGATTATGAAAGCCATAAGACTCATCGCAATCGGTCTGCTGGCGGTAAGTTTTGCCGCTTGCGAGAGCCGAACCGATCGCACCGACGGAGGGGGCATTCTGCTGTCGGTCAGCGACTTCGACGGGCTTCCGATCGGTATTTCGGTGAACGCATCGGCAGGCGGTTTCGTCCAGATCGGTGAGATCCAGATCCAGAGCGTCATCAAGAATCCCGACATCGTCGGCACGCAGATCATGAACGTCGAAATCGAATCGTACGAAGTCAGCTTTTCCCGCGGAGACAGCGGTACCAAGCTGCCGCCTATCTACGTTCGTGGCCTTTTCGGCGTCGTGCCGGCCGGTGGCACCTACACCGTAGAGAACTTGGATGTAATGGGTCCCGAGCAATTCGCCGTTCCGCCACTTTCGGACTTTCTGTTTCAGAACGGCGGTTTCGACAAAGAGACCTCCGACAACAAGATGATTCTGAACATCCACATGCGGTTTTTCGGCCGCACGCTTTCGGGAGATGCGGTGCAGACAGCGCCCGCGTCCTTCACCGTCACTGTAACTCCGTAGGAGTCTAGTCATGAGCCGTTCCAGAACCATGAAGCTGATAGCTGGAGTCGCGTTGCCGGCGGCGATGCTGGGCCTGCTGCTGGCGTGCTCGACGGATTCTCCGACTGCGCCGCAGCAACAGGCGGGTCCGCCCTCCGGCGGGCCCAGCGCCGCGTGGTCGATCGAGATCACCCTCTCCCCGAGAGAGATTCCGGCGGACTCGGCGAATCCAGTCACGGTCAAGATCAAGGTGCGTCGCGCCGACGACAACACCGCGCCCCCGCTGGGGACGACGCTGGTGGTGTCGACCTCGCTCGGAGAGTTCAACGCCGTCGGAAGCGGTCTTAGCTCGATCGCGACCGGGACCGTCAACGGCCGGGCCGAGGTCCTGCTGTTCCCAGGAGCCCTGGTCGGAAGCGCGATCGTCACGGCCCAACTCGAGAGCTCGGCGACCCGAGCGACCTTGAAGATCCGGGAAGCGCTGCCCGACCTGTTAGCGGCCTTCTCGGCGACCAACACCACCGACAACTTGTCGATTCAGTTTCTCAACGAGTCCACCGGCGGCCCGACATCTTTTGCCTGGGACTTCGGGGACGGCCTGGTCAGCAGCGAAGAGCACCCGGTGCATCGCTACAATCGCGCCGGCGACTATGTCGTCACACTCGAAGTCTTCCGCGGGAACGAGACCAGCAAGATCTCCCAGACGGTTCGAGTCACTCAGGATGTCTTCATCACGGACATCGATCCGCGATTCGGCACGTTTGGTTCGACTGTGACCGTAAAGGGCCAGGGATTCGACTCACAGACACGCGTCTTCTTCGGAGGCTTTCTGACCGAGAAGCTCTCCTTCAGTGGCGAAAACATCCGTGTTCGGATCCCCTCGGAGAACGAGTTGGCAGCGCTCTTCCCTTCGAAAGAAGTGCTGTTCGACAATATCTTCGGTAACGAAACGTGCGATGACGACGAAGACGGCCACGACGGTGAGCGTTGGATCGCAACCTTCAAGGACGTCGAGGTCGAAGTCTCCGGAGAGGTGGGGGGTGACACCATCGAAGAACTGTTCCTGTGGGAGCCCTCCGACACGAGCTGCAGAGGCGACGAAGCCCCTTAGGTTCGGCGCAATCGTCCCAGGTACCATCGACCAAGCCAGGGCGGCCGCCTAGACGGGCGGCCGCCCTGCTTCGTATACTGAGTTCGATCCCATGAAGACCGGAACCCGCCTATTTGCCCTGCTCGCTCTGGTCACCGTCTGGCAGGCCTGCGACCGGCCCACCCCGGTGGCGCCGTCCGAATCGACCCTGACGATCACCGGCAATCCGACCCGGATCACGATCGACGGGCAGTCGGTCATTACGATTCTGGCCAGGAAGGCGGATGGTACGGCCGTCAATCCCGGCACCGAGATCAACTTCTCGACCAATTTGGGAACCATCGATCCGGTGGCGTTGACCGACGATCGCGGCGTGGCCGAGGCCACTCTGTTTGGTGACGGCCGGATCGGCATGGCGACGGTCACCGCCGATTCGGGCGCCGCGGCGACCGCCACGATCGACATCCAGATCGGGGCTTTGGCGAGCTCGATCTCTTTCACCGCCAACCCCCAGACCATCAACAAGGATCTGCCCGCGGGCGGCGAAAGAATCAAGCTCAAGGCCACGGTGTTCGACGATCTCAACAACGTCGTACCGGGTGTCGCGGTGGTTTTCGAGGCCGATATCGGCACGTTGGAGTCCGGCGGCTCGGTAGAGACCAACAACAAGGGCGTCGCGCGCGACACGTTGGTCGTCAAAGAGGTGCGCAACATCACCGACGGCTTCTTCGAGATCACCGCCCGCACCGCCGGTGACGGAGGACTCGAGGTCACTGAAATCGTCGAGATCGACGTGACCGGGTTCGCGGCCAACATAACCCTCACGGTTTCGCCCACCAGTATTCCTCCGACCGGGGCGCTGGTTCAGCTTTCGGCTCTGGTGCGCGACGACTTCGGTGATGCCGCTGTTGGCGAGGGCGTCAACTTTCTCACCGACCTCGGAAATCTGGCCTCCGGGGGCGGATTGGTCCTGACCAACGAGGGCGGGCAGGCCTTCGACAGCCTGACCATCACCGAGGCCGACCTGGCGTCGTTGCCGCCGGGGACCGGGATCACGGTGAGCGCCGAGGTGCCCGGTTCGGGCGGCGTGCTGCTCGAGTCGGATCCCTTCACGATTTCGCTCCAGACGGCGCTTCCCATAGCCGGCTTCGATTTCGACATCACCGGCCTGACCGTCAACTTCATCAACACCACCACCGGTGATCCGCCCTTGACCTACGAGTGGGACTTCGGGGACGGCGGCACGAGTACCTCGGAGAATCCAGGCAACACCTACGCGGCCGAGGGGACCTACAGCGTGACGCTCACCGCCACCAACCTGGGCGGCAGCGACACCATCACCAAGGACGTGGTCGTGGCGGCGTCGCCGGACATTTCAGCTTCGCCGACCTCGATCAATTTCGGCTCGGTGTCCAATCCGGGTACCGCGGATCGGGTCCTGACGATCTCCAATGCCGGTGGAGCGCCGCTCACGGTTGTCGCTTTGAGCTCCAGCAACTCGGTGTTCTCGGTGGTCTCGGCGGTCCCGCCGACGTTGAACGCCGGCGATTCAGCCAACATCACACTCCGGTTCACGCCGGGAGTCGTCGCCGCGAACACCAGCGAAACAGGCACGCTCACCATCACCAGCAACGATCCCGACGAGGTCACCGTATCGGTGGCTCTCAGCGGCATCGCGACCCCGTAGGTTTTCGCCATACTCGTGCCTCACGGGGCGAGCCATCGGCGCTGTGCCTGAAAGGCCGGCCGCGTGCCTCTTGCGAGCGAGGTCCGCCGAGCGAGAAGAGGCACCGGCGGCCCACTATCGATGCGCGCTAGGCCAGAGATTGGACAACGGTAAGACGGTCGACACGGGTCCACCGCTCCAGCCGTCCGGCGGCTCCCGAAAACCAGTCGGGAGGGGACACGAAGGAATCGTGTCCCCGGTGCCCCGATTGATATAGTCCGCATCAACCAGAAACGGATTCATTTGTTGCCGTGACCGCTGATTCTCCCTACTCACTCGAAGCGCTCGAGCGTCAGTGGCATGACGACAAGGCGCCGAAGCTCGGGCTGCAGCTGGCCGAAGAGCATCGGCGCCGGGGCGACCTGCCCGCCGCCATCGACGTTCTCGAGACCGGTCTCGAGGAGCATCCGGACCATTTGTCATCGAGGGTGGCTCTCAGCCGCTATCTGGTGGATAGCGACCGGTTTTCGGACGCGCTCGCGCATCTGGAGAGAATCGTTCGGGCGGATCCGGTTCACCTGGTCGCCAACAAGCTCATGGTTCGCGCCTTTCTTGGGCTCGGCAAGCTCGAAGAAGCCCGCGACAAGCTCGACATCTACGAGATGCTCGGTGAAGGAGACGCGGATATCGAGGGGCTCCGGGCACAGGTGAGGGGTGAGCCCGCGGCGGCGCGACTCGATGAGCCGGTGGCGACTGTGGATACGCAGCAGGCGTCGGCGTCGCCCGCGCCGTCTACGTACGAGGTAGCGGAAGAGCGGGTCGAGGAAGCCGCGCCGGTCGAGTCGGCCTCGGAGAGCCCAGAGCCTCCGGTCGAGGTCGACGGGGCGTCGGAGCAACAGCGGCCCTCGGTCGAAGACCCCGACACCGAACGCGACACCGACATGGAGCTCGACGTCGCCTCGGAGGCCGCCACCGAGTCGGTCTGGCCTCCCGCCCCTCCTGTGTCGAGGGAGTCGACTCAGGATCCGACTCTCGAGTCGGCTCCGGTGCCGGAGCCGCCGGGAATTGAGCCTGAACCGGCCTCTGAAGTCGGCTTCGAGCTGGTCACCGAGCGGCTCCCGCATCGTGCGGAGCCCGAGCCGGCCGGGGAAGAGGTTGCGGTTTTCTTGGAGCCCCCCACACCCGAGCCGCCGCCGCCGATGTTTTCGGATGACGAGCCGTTCGGCTCGATATTTGCCCAGGATTTGTCCTCCGAGTCCTGGGGTGACGCCGGCGGCGAGGTAGTTTTTGCGCTCGATGAGCCCGAGCCGCCGGCGGAGCCGCCCAGCGTCTCGGAGTCCCGGGAAGACGAACCGCAGGCCGAGGTCGTCGAACCGGGCGAGGAAGGCAGGCAGTCTCGCGGAGCCACGGTGACTCTGGCCCGGCTCTACCTCGAGCAGAGGGATTCCGAGAAGGCCGCCGCCTGTTTTCGGGAGGTCCTGGAGCGCGACCCGGGCAACGAGGCCGCGCGGGTGGGGCTCGAATCGATCGGTGCCGACGGGCCCGAAAAGGTCTCCCTGAAAGAGCGCAAGAAGGCGGTTCTGATCGCCTACCGATCGCGTATCCGACGCGCCGTGGAAGGCCGATCTTGATGTTTCAGGAGCGCCTATCCGACATCGCCTCGAGGCTCGAGGGCCTGGAGATCGCTGCGTTGGTCGCCTCGGACGGCATCAGCGTCGAGAGCTTTGCAGCCGGGCAGGTGGTCCCGGACGACCTCGACGCCGACAACCTCGCGGTCGAGCTGTTGACCCAGCTCAAGGCGCTTTCCGAAAACCGAAGTGAGCTCGGCCTGGGCGAGGTTTCCGAATACTCGGTCACTACCGATCGGTTCTCGGTGATGCTCGGGAAGGTAGCCGCAGGCTACTACCTGATGTTTGTCTTGAGCGGCGAGGCCAGTTTCGGTCGCGCCCGGTTCGAGCTGCGGCGGGCGCCGCTGGTCTTCGAGGATGATCTACTTTAGGCGAGAGCTGCCGGCTCTCGGGGAGGCCCGAACGTGACGTTTGAACAGATCAAGGCGCTGATCGACATTCTTTGCGAGAAGGGCCTACACGAACTCGAGATCGAGCGTTCGGATTTTCGGGTCAAGATCGTTGGCGGTACGCTGTATTCCGAGGCTCCGGTGCGCTCACCGGTGGTCCAGCAGTCGATCCCGGCCGTCGGCATCGGCGCAGGCTCGACTCCACCGCCGTCGGAAATCGTGACCCCGAAGCAAGGCGAACACACGATCATGTCGCCGATAGTGGGCACTTTTTATGCCGCAGCGAGTCCGGATTCCGATTCCTACGTCCAGGTCGGAGACCGTGTGAGCATCGGCCAAGTCCTGTGCATCGTCGAGGCGATGAAGCTGATGAACGAAATCGAGTCCGACGTCGAGGGGGAGGTGGTGCAGATCGTCCCCGCCAACGCGCAGCCGGTTGAGTTCGGCGAGCCGCTCTTCGTCATTCGCGTCGAATCTTGATGTTCAAGAAGATCCTGATCGCTAATCGCGGCGAGATCGCGTTGCGGGTCATCCAGGCGTGCCGCGAGCTCGGGATTCGAACCGTGGCGGTGTTCAGTACCGCGGATCGCGACAGCTTGCACGTGACCTACGCGGACGAGGACGTGTGCATCGGGCCCGGCCCCTCCGCGCAGAGCTATCTGAACATCTCGGCGATCATTTCCGCCGCCGAGATCACCGGCGCCGAGGCCGTGCACCCGGGCTACGGCTTTCTGGCCGAGAACGCGAGCTTTGCGGACGCGCTCAAGGAGTGCAAGATTCAGTGGATCGGACCCGGCACCGACAGCATGCGGCTGATGGGCAACAAGTCCCAGGCCCGTCAGACCGCGATCAGAGCGGGAGTGCCGGTTCTGCCAGGCAGCGAGGAGGCCCTCGGGAGCGCGGCCGAGGCGAGAGCCCTCGCTGGGCAGGTCGGCTACCCGGTGATTCTCAAGGCCTCGGCGGGTGGGGGCGGTCGCGGAATGCGCATCGTTCAAGGGCCGGACGAGCTCGAGCAGCAGCTCCAGACCGCGAGCGAGGAAGCATCAGCGGCGTTCGGAGACGGAGCGATTTACCTCGAAAAATACCTGGTCGAGCCGAGACATATCGAGTTTCAGATCCTCGGTGATTGCTACGGCAATGTCATCGAGCTGGGTGAGCGCGAGTGCTCGATTCAAAGGCGCCACCAGAAGCTCCTCGAGGAGGCGCCGTCACCCGCGCTGACCGCGGAGCTGCGACACCAGATGGGGGAAGCCGCCGTGCGACTTGCGCGCCACGTGAGTTACGAAAACGCCGGCACGATCGAGTTCCTGCTCGACCGCACGGGCCGTTTCTATTTCATGGAGATGAACACCCGGATTCAAGTCGAGCATCCGGTGACCGAGATGGTGACCGGCGTGGATCTGGTCAAGCAGCAGCTCAGGATCGCGGCGGGCGAGAAGCTCTCCGTGGCTCCCGGTCTTCACTCACGAGGTCATGCGATCGAGTGCCGGATCAACGCCGAGCACCCGGTGACGTTTCGTCCGTCTCCGGGCAAGATTCTGACCTTCCACCCTCCCGGTGGCCCCGGTGTGCGGGTCGACACCCACGCCTACGAGGACTACGTCATCCCGCCCTACTACGACTCCCTGGTCGCCAAGCTGATCGTCCACGGCGCCGACCGGCAGGAAGCGATTCGGCGAATGGAGCGGGCCCTGGATTTCTTTGTCATCGAGGGCATCGATACCAGCATTCCCCTCCATCGCGAGATCGTTCGGGACGACCGCTTCCGCATCGGCGATGTCTCCACCCGCTTCATGGAGAGATTCCGCCCGCAAAAAACCAAATCGGCGCCGGTCGGAGCCTGAACATTCGATGTCGACGCTCGGGTTCGGGAACGTGCCCAGAATCTACGCGCTGGCGGACCGGGACGCCCTGGCCGGATCGAGCCTGGTCGAGGCGGTGAAGCGAATGGCGGCTGGTGGGATTCGCTGGATCCAGATTCGCGCCAAGACCGCTCCGGACCGTTGGCTGGCCGCTGAGCTGGATCGGTGCTGCAAGGAGTCGGATCGATCCGGGGTGGATCTCTGGATCAACGACCGGCCGGATCTGGGGAGACTGTATCCGGTCCGGGGCGTCCATCTCGGTCAGGGCGACCTGCCTCCGCGGGTGGCTCGAGAGGTTGTGGGAAAGAGCCTCTGGATCGGTTGGTCGGCACACGACGATGGGCAGGTCGAAGATGCGGATGCCGACCCGGCTGTCGATGTGGTGGCGATCGGCCCGGTCTTCTCGACCACCGGCAAGCGCAGCCCGGAGCCCGTGGTCGGACTCGACGGAGTCCACCGCGCCAGGTCGCTCACCGCGAAGCCGCTGGTGGCGATCGGCGGGATCGACGAGAGCAATCTCGGTTCGGTACTGGCGGCGGGCGCCGACTCGGTCGCAATGCTGGGCGCGGTCTGCCGGGGTGAGATCGAGAGCAACTGCCGCAGGCTCGTGGAGCTCGCCGAGGAAAGCGTATGAGCGAGACCTTTTCATCCCGCTGGGGACTGATCCTCGCGACCCTCGGCATGGCCGTGGGCACCGGCAACATCTGGCGCTTCCCGAGAATCGTCGCGACCAACGGCGGCGGCAGCTTCCTGGTCGCCTGGGTGGTTTTCCTGCTGATCTGGTCGGTGCCCTTGATGATCGTGGAGTTCTCGTTCGGCAAGAAGGCGCGGCTGGGCACGGTGGGCGCCTTTCGGGTGTTCGGTGGTCCCAAAGCGGGCTGGATGGGCGGTTGGGCGGCGTTGTGCGCGACCGCGATCGCTTTTTACTACTCGGTGGTCGCCGGCTGGTGCCTACGGTACTTCTGGGCGTCGCTCGTCGGAGAGCTCGGCTCTACCGATTCGCTGGCGTTTTGGGAGGCCTACGCCGGGACCGGGCAGTCATTTTTGACTCACGCGATCGCGCTCGGCATCGCGCTGGTCGTCGTGTGGTTCGGCGTCAGAGGCATCGAGCGCGTGGCCAAAGTGCTGATTCCGAGCTTGGTCGTTCTGGTGATCGCCCTGGCGATCCGCGCGGTTACCCTTCCGGGAGCGATCGCCGGCCTCGAGTTCTTGTTCCGGCCGGACTGGAGCGCGCTCGGAAACGTCAACATCTGGCTTCAGGCCCTCACCCAAAATGCCTGGGACACGGGCGCCGGATGGGGCTTGATCCTGACCTACGCCATCTACATGAAGGCCAAGGAGGACGTGCCACTGAACGCCTTCTTGATCGGCTTTGGCAACAACTCGATGTCCTTGCTGGCGGGCATCATGGTGTTGTGCACGGTTTTTGCCATCAACCCCGGCGCGCGCGACGAGATTGTCGGGGCGGGCAACGAAGGCCTCACCTTCATCTGGATGCCTCAGCTTTTCAACCAGATGCCGGCCGGCGGCTTTTTCATGTGCCTATTTTTCCTGGCGCTGTCGTTTGCGGCGCTGACCAGCCTGATCTCGATGATCGAGCTGATCACCAGGATCTTCATCGATGCCGGCTTTACCCGAAAGAAGGCGCTGGTCGCGGTCGGCATGGCGGCTCTTTGGTTCGGCGCGCCGTCGGCCTTCTCGCTCGATTTTCTCCACAATCAGGACTGGGTCTGGGGCGTCGGACTGATGGTCTCGGGCTTCTTTTTCGCTTTCGCCGCGCGCAAGTACGGCGTCGAGAAAATTCGCAGAGAAATCGTCAACGCCGAGGGCTGCGATCTGAAAGTCGGGCGATGGTGGAACTTCATCATTTCGGTCGTGGTTCCGATCGAAGCGGTGGTGCTGACGGTCTGGTGGCTCTGGGAAGCGCGCGGCTGGGACCCCGAGGGCTGGCTCGACCCATTCGGATCGGCGACGGTAGGCACCGTCCTGGTGCAGTTCGCCATCGCGCTGGTCGGTCTGATTCTTCTGGACCGGTGGCTTGTTGCCCGCCGTGCGGAAAGCCGGGAGGCCTAGATTGAGCGGTAGCGCGATCGTCTTCATGATTCTCGTCTGTGGCCTGGTCTGGGGAGGTTTCATCGGGCTGCTGCTTCGAGCCGTGCGAAAGGAGGGCCGAAAGGCCGAATCTTGAGCTGCGGCCGCGAAGCGTGGGCGCCCAGCCGGACCCGGCCGGGATCGTGAAACTCTTCCTGACCGGCTTCATGGGAGCCGGCAAGTCAGCGGTCGGTTCTCAGTTGGCCAAGAAGCTGGGAGTGGAGTTCGTTGATCTGGATGCAGCGGTCGAGGGCGAGGCGAACATGTCCGTGGCCGGTCTCTTCGAAGCCCGCGGCGAGGAGCACTTTCGGCAGCTCGAGCACGAGGTGCTGTGCGTGTTGAGCGCCGACCCTCGGGAACTGGTGATCGCCACCGGTGGCGGCACGCCGACCTTCGCGCGCAACGTAGAGCTGATGCGAACCCATGGGACTGCGGTCTGGCTCGACCCCCCGTTCGATTCGATTCTGGCGCGGCTCGACGACAAGGGGCGCCGCCAGCGGCCTCTGTTCCTTTCGAGTACCCAGGCACGGGAGCTGTTTCGGGTTCGCCGAAGTGCGTACGCCACCGCGGACGTCCACGTCCGTCCCGGCGGAGATGAGGCTCCGGAGGAAACCGTCCTGAAGATCTTGGCGGCGGTGGGCGCTCTGTCTCCCCGAGCCGGCATTGCCGAGCCCGGCGGTCCGGTGCAGTCATGAAGTACCTGATTCTGACCGACATCCACGGCAACTCGGACGCTCTGGAAGCCGTTCTGGAGGATGTGTCAGACGAGGGCATCGAATCGGTTCTGGTTCTCGGGGACCTGGTCGGCTACGGCGCGGGGCCGAACGAAGTGATCGAAACCCTGCTGACGCTGCCTCAACCGACGGTCGTGGTTCGCGGCAATCACGACAAGGTAGTCGCGACGCCGCTCGAGGACGCGCACTTCAACGCCATCGCCCGGGCCGCGGTTCGTTGGACGGCCGCGCAGCTTTCCCCGTCGAATCTCGAGTACCTTCACGAACTGCCCCAGGGGCCCCTGGAGGTCGAGCCGGGCCTCTTCGTGTGTCACGGGTCGCCGGTGGACGAAGACGAGTATCTGCTCAGCCTGGATGGCGCCTCCTTTGCCTTCTCGGTCCACCCGGGGCGCCGCATCTTTTTCGGCCACACTCACATTCCGACGCTATTCGCTTCGGACCGGGGCGGCCTGTCGTCGATTGAGCTGGATGGGGACGCGGAGACGATTCCCCTGACCGGGAAGAGAAGGTATCTCGCAAACCCCGGATCGGTCGGACAGCCCCGAGATCGCGATCCGCGGGCCGCGTATTTCATCTACGACTCCGAGACCGACAGGCTCGACTGGCGCCGGTGCGCCTACGCCATCGAAAGAGCCCAGCGGCGGATTCTGGATGCCGGCCTCCCGGAGATCCTGGCTCATCGGCTCGCGGTGGGGATCTGAGCTGGGCGGCATGCGAGCGCTGGCCGGCCTGACTCTCTGCGGTCTGCTGGCGGCCGGCTGTACGAGCCAGCCCTCGCGCCAATCCGAGCCGACACCGGCAGCCAAGGTGCTGCAGGAAGATGATGCGTCCGCGCTCCTTCTGCTGATGACGGATCAACTGCTGTTCGAGCCCTTCGGAGTGCGTGAGATCTTTCGAGAACGCCCCGAGTTTCACGAGGAGTTGGCCTTCGCCATGGGACGGATTGGCGATCCGCGGGCACTCGGCTACCTCGAGTCCCTGTTGGCCGATCAGGTGGTCGAGGTGCGGCGCGCCGCGGCCTTCGCTCTCGGGCTGGTAGCGGACCGGCGCGCCTATCCGGCGCTCGTCGGCGCCCTCGTGGATCGGGATCGGGAGGTCGCCCGGCTGGCGGTGGACGCCCTGGTTCGGCTCGAGTCGCCTCTTCGTCAAGTCCTGCCGGCTCTCGAGGGCTTGCCGGCAGACGAACGATGGTGGCGGTTACTGCCGTCTCTGTTCCGCTTCGCGCCGGACGACATCCACCAGGTGGAGGGCGAGCTCTCGATCGAGACCAGCGGAAAGCTGGCACCCGAGCTGGAGCGCTGGCTGCTTTTCGCCCTCGCGCGCGGCGGCGACGAGCGGGGTCTACCGGCCCTTCGCAGAGCGCTCGAGCACTCCGATCCCTGGATGCGAGGCTGGTCGGCCCGCGCTCTGGGCAGGATCGGGGATTCGGGCGACCTGGCCCTCCTGACGCCGCTTCTCGAGGCCGACGATGCGGGGGTGGTCGTTCAGGCCTTGCGAGCGGGTTCTGCGCTCGTAGACTCGGGCAGAGCGGCGGCTCCAGGCGACTGGCTCGACCCGCTCCTGGGATTGGCACACGACGATCGATCCTGGGTGCGCCTTACCGCGGTGGAGGTCGCGGGCGCCTGGCCTCCTTCCGAGCCGCTCGCCGCGCGCCTGCGCACCCTGGCGGCGGGGCAGGATCGCCTCGCCGAGTTGGCTCTCGCGGCGCTCGCTCGTTCCGGAGATCCGGAAGGCGAGCAACTGATCGCACGTGCCGTGTCGTCGCAGCAGCCCTCGATCCGCCGCGCAGCGATCGCAGCCGCGGGACACGCGGGTCTCCAACGGGTAATAGAGCGGCTCGCCGCGGACGCCGAGCCATCGGTCCGGATCGCGGCTCTCACGGCGCTGCTCGAGGACGAACGACCGGTCGTTTCGACCGCCGTTCGAGAGGCGCTTCTGGATCCGGATCCGGGCGTCCGTGCCGTCGCCCTGGACTGGCTGGCCTCGAACCCGGTGGCGCCGCTCGACGAGCTCCTCCTCGCCCTATCCGACGCCGGGGAGTCCCGGTTGCCGGATCTTAAGGTCAACGGCGCGGCGGCGCTCGCGGAGCGGGCGGCAGCCGAGCCGCTCGAGCGAGGCGCGATCGTGGCGGCGCTCGAGCGACTGGCGCGAGATTCGGAGTATTTGGTCCGCCGCGCCGCCGGACGAGCTCTCGAGCGGCTCGACCGGCAGGCCGTTCCCCTGGGAACCGTGACCACCAGCCGGAAGATGCGGGCGTATCGGTCGATCATCGAGTCGACCCGCGCCAACCGCTTTGTCGAGATCGAGATCGCGTCCGGGCGGATCGTCTTGGAGCTCGAGTGTCCGATCGCGCCATTGACCTGCTTGAGCTTCTTGCAGTTGGCTCGGGCGGGCTTCTACGACGGGCTTCGGTTCCATCGCGTGATTCCGGACTTCGTCGTCCAGGGCGGAGATCCGCGTGGGGACGGGTGGGGCGGTCCGGGATTCTCGCTGCGCGATGAGAACAGCCCGACTCACTACGAGCGCGGCGTGGTCGGTATGGCCCGCTCGGACACCCACACCGCCGGCAGTCAGTTCTTCGTGACTCTCAGCCGGCAGCCTCACTTGACCGGCCGTTACACCGCGTTCGGCCGGGTGATAGCCGGCGACGAGCTCCTCGACGCGATCGAGCAGGGCGACGCGATCGTCCGGATCCGGGAGCTCGAGGAGCCGCCCGCCGGGAGAGCCTCGGCACCGAGTGGCTACGGTAGACTTCCGCGGTGACCAGGGTCCGGCACCGGAGACACGGAATCGAAGCGCTGCTGCTCGGTGGCCTGAGCCTGCTTGTCCTGTGCGGATGGCTCGCGGGGTGCGCATCGGGCGGGCCCTCAAACGTCCCGGCGGCAGCGAGTCTCGAGCCCGACCCGATCCTGGGCGTCACCGACCGGGAAGAGATTCTCGAGTACGTGCCCGATTGGGTCGGTGAGCTGGTCCGGGCGGAGCCGGACATCGTGGCCGCCCAGCGGCTTGCGAACCCGGCTCCCGAAGTCGAGGTGAACGTCTTTTTCGGATCCTGGTGCTCGGATAGCCGGCGCGAGCTCGCGCGGCTCTGGCGTGCGCTCGAGACAACCGGCGGTGAGGCCGGCTTTCGGATTCGCTACATCGGCGTGGATCGGGCAAAGCAAGAGCCGGCCGATCTGGTCGCGGGAAAAGAGATCCTCTATGTCCCGACTCTCATCGTCTCTCGAGCCGGGACCGAGACCGGGCGGATCGTCGAGAGCGCGCCAGGCGGAGTCGAAGCCGATCTGGCCGACCTGGTCGCGGGCGACGTGACCGGCTGGCTCTCCGGCCGGGACGATCTTGGATCGCCGGAAGCGGCCGCCGACTTGCGATGAGGATCGGCTGCGGCGGTTCCGGCGAGAGCGGATAGATGCGGACTCTGGGTTGGGTTCTCCAATTCCTGGCCCTGGTCGTCGTAGGCACCGCACTTTTAGTGGGCCTTTTCCAGGACGCCGTGCGGACCGAGATCGGCATGCTGGCGGTGGGCGGATTCATGTTCCTGGTCGGCCGAAAGCTCAATCGGCGCTAGTGGTTTCCAGGGCTGATTTCGACACCGAGACGCGCTTCGTAATCTGCAACTTTTGCTAGAGGGCCTCGTACCACCTATGACAAAGGAGCCGCCGGAAGTCTCGGATGCCGAGATCGTAGCTGCGGTTCTCAAGGGCGAAAAGGAGAGATTCGGTGAGATCGTCAACCGGTACCAGGCCAGACTGGTCAACTTCCTCTACCGATTGCTTTACGACAAGGCGGAAGCCCATGATCTCTCGCAAGAGGTTTTCTTCAAGACCTACCAGGCCCTCGACCGGTACGATCCGCAGTACAAGTTCTCGACCTGGCTCTTTCGAGTTGGTCAGAACGCCGCGATCGACCGGCTGCGAAAGAGACGCCTCAAGCTGGTCTCGATGGACCGGCCGACGCGAGGAACCGAGTCGGATTCCACGTGGGAGTTCCCGAGCGGGGACCGAGGACCCTATGGCGAGATCCGAAACCGTGAACGCGGACAGGCGATATCCGAGGCCGTTCAGGGGCTGCCGTGGGAATACCGGGAGTTGATCGTGATGCGACACTATGGCGAGTTGTCCTACAACGAGATCGCGGAGATCAAGAAGCTTCCGTTGGGAACGGTGAAGAACAAGCTGTTTAGGGCGCGCCAGATGCTCAAAGAAGGCCTGGCGGAGTATCTGACGGACTGAGAAATCGGCGTGGCGAGTTAACGATGTCCAGAAACCAAGCAAGACCCCACCTGGAGTTTCAAGAGCTTCTCTATCTGGAGAGCGACGGGGAGCTTACGTCGAGCGAAGGGCGCGACCTGGAAGCCCACGTCGCCGGTTGCGGCGAGTGCCGCGATGTCGGCGAGGAGCTTTCCGCACTGACCAGTCTTATGGCCGAATCGAAGATCGAGGCGGATCCAGATCTGGCCCGGCGCGTGCTCGAGAACCTCCCGCCCGCGGATTGGGAGATGCGCCGCCCGGCGAACTGGCGAGCGGCCGCTGCCGCCTTTGTCGGCCTGCTGGTTGGCGCCTGGGTTCTGACGTTCAAGGGTCAGCCGCTCGGGGAGGCGGGGCCCTGGATAGGGACGTTGACCGCGATGGCCGAGCTGTTCCGTTCAGCGGCCCTGGCCGGAGCCGGTCTGCTCTCGGCTTCCTGGACCGGTGTCGGTCTGGCCGTGGGTGAGGTTCTCTCGCGATCCTGGGCCGGGTTCGCGGTCTTCGGGCTCTTCGTGCTCGGTATCGATCTGCTGTTTGTGCGCTACGTCTGGCGGCTTTCCAGGCGCGAGGCAGCGGAGGCGGTCGTGAACGGGCGTGGCCGCCGCGAGTCCGACTAGAGCGCTCTCGCGCTAGACTCTTCGCTGATGAAGAGTGCGGGCATCCTCGCTGTCCTGCTCCTGATTGGCGCGCCGGTCGAGGCGCCGCCTCGGGAGTCGGCGCTGGTTGTCGAGGCCGGTGGCCTCGCCCGGCGCCAGCTGGTCGCTGTGGGTCGCGATCTGGTCGTGAACGGCGAAGCGCTCGATGGCGTGGCGGCGGTGAACGGCTCGGTCCGGATCAATGGTGTCGTCCGAGGGGACGTCATCGCTCTGGGAGGCGACGTGGCGGTTGCCGGGCGGGCGCGGGTCGACGGCGACATCTTCGTTCTGGGTGGGCAACTGATCGCCGAGGGTGGCTCGGTCATTGCCGGCCGTTCGGTCTCGTATCCGACAATCAGCGGCGCATGGCTGGTCTTGCTCGAGGGGCCGAGTCTTGGATTGTCGGCGTTTTCGCGCGTGCTCCTCGGCGCGAAGCTCGCCATGCTCGCGGCCTGGCTGCTGTGGTCGGTCCTGGTCATGGCGTCGAGCGGACGGGAGATGCTGAGCGCCTCGTCGGCCGTCCGTTCCGAGCCGCTGCGCATGTTCGTGGTGGGCCTCGGTACCGTTCTGAGCCTATTCTTGACCGCGCTTTTCTTCAGTGCGCTGGCCTCGTCGGTCGTGGGCATACCGCTCTTGTTTCTGGTGGTCATACTCATGGTGCTGTTCAAATTGTGGGGCAGCGTGGCGGTGTTTCACGCGGCGGGGACGTGGCTTTGCCGGGGGCTTCGGGGACGCTCGAGCCATGTCAACGCGGCGGTGATCGGGTTGCTGGCTCTGGGGGCCATCAAACTGCTGCCCTGGTTGGGCACCTGGGTCTGGACGGTGGTGACGCTCCTGGGCGTGGGATGCGCGGTCGCGACGAAGTTCGGCCGGCGCGAGCCGTGGTTCGAGCCAGCCCTGTCCGGCGAGCTCGAATGAGTGCAGCTCACGGCGGACGACTGAGGCCTCGAGCAGAGGCTCGCAGCTTGACCGCCCAACCACGTTGCCGTAGTCTCGGCTCGGTGTCCAAGCGTGGTTTTTTCGGACGAGAAAGCCGGGCCGAACTCGGCTTTGCTGCGCGGACTCTCCTTCCCAAAATCGGTCAAATCTGATGTTCTGCCAGGTCTGTGGAGCGTTGAATCGCGAGGAAGAGGAGTATTGCGCGCGCTGCCATAGCAAGCTCCTGGTGCTTTCCGGACAGGGCACCGACGCGCCCTCCGACTTCGAAGACGTGCCACCGGAGGAGAACTTCTCCTTCGACGAGCATCTGCTCGAGCGTATTTCGATTCTTGAAGAAGCGGTCAAGAGATCGGCGGAAACGATCCGGGAGCTGATGACGGCGCTCAACAAGCAGGAGCGCTCGATCGTCGTCAATCAGACCGGTGTCTCCGCTCTGCGTGAGCTGCTGGAAACCAAGCGGATCGTCGCGACCGATGAATGGAACGAGCTCTGGCAGTCGCGAATGGACTACCAGCTTCTGGCTCTCGAAAAGCGGGAGCGCTTCGTCGAGGTCAAGGACCGCATGGTGGCGCTGTTCAACGGCAAGCGCAGGAAGCTGTTCACCGAGCTGCTGGACGACGCCGAGTACGCGCTCTTCGGATTCGACGTCGAGCGCGCCATGAACGCCCTGGAGACGGCTTACCGTCTCGACAAGGAAAACTACGAACTCGGCTACTTTATCGGCGAGACCTACTTCAACGACGGTGACACCGAGCGAGCCCTGGCCTATTTCAGCCAGGTTCTGGCCGCCGCGCCGGAGCACTATGAGGGTCTGGTTTACACCGGCGTCATTCAGCACGAGCGGGGTGACGCGGAGAAAGCCGAGGCCATGCTGCAGCGCGCGCTGGCGCTTCATCCCGACTCGTTTCTGCCCTCGTTCAGTCTCGGCGCGGTATTCGCGGCCCGCGGCAATCTGGCCAGCGCGGTAACTCTGCTCGAGCGCGCCGTGTCGCTCGATCCGGTGCCGGAGGCTCTGTTTCTGTTGGGCAGCTGCTACTACGAAATGGGCAAGCCGACCCTTGCGGCCCGCTCGCTCGAGGAGACCGTTCGGCGGGACCCGGCGCACGAAGAGGCCTATCACCTATTGGGCCTTGCCTATCTTGACCGCGGCTGGCACCAGAAGGCGCTCGACGCCTTTCGCCGAGCGCAACGGCTCAACCCCAAGAAGCTCCGCTATCAGGATCTGATCCGCTACCTGTCCGGGCATCGAGAGTCGCCACTGCCGGAGGTTTCGGCCGAGGCGCGCGGTTGGCTCGACAAGGCGAACGAGGCCAGCGAGCTCTCGCGCCCCAATCGAGTGCTCTCCTGCTATCGCAGCGCGCTCGAGGTCGAGCCCGACAACCCGACCTTGCTGATCAGCTTTGCGCTCGTCTGCCTCGAGCACAAGCGCTCCAAGGAAAGCGAGGCCGCAACTCGCCGCCTGCTCGAGCTCGAGCCCAACGAGATGCTCAAGGCCACGGCCTGCGCCACGTTGATCGAGGCGCTGCGCGCGGAGGGTCGGTTTCGTGAGGGATTCAGAGTCGGTAACCGGCTGCTGAAGGAAGGCTCGTCCAGCTTCGCACGCGCGATTGCCTACTATGAGATGGCTTTCTCGCTCGCCGAGATGGAGGAGGACCTGGACGAAGCACTCGACCTGGCCCGCCGGTCGCTCGAAACATCACCCGAGGAGCTGCGGCAGTTCCCGCTCGCGGCGCTCGGCTGGGTGCACTACAAACGGGACGAATTCGACGAGGCGGTGGACTTCCTGTCTCGTTCGAGCGAGCTCGACGCGTCGGCGCCCACGCTCACCCATCTCGGCATGGCCCTGCTCGCATCCGGCGAAGACGAGGAGGCCAAGCGGGTGCTCGCGCAGGCGCGCGAGGTCGAGGGCCTGGGTATGTCGGTCCAGCAGAAGATGATGGAGTGCATGAAGGACACCAATCGTCTGCTCGAGCGCGTGCAGGAAAAAGAACGCCGGTAGGGCCGGGGGGGCCGCGGGGAAGATGCGCTGGAGCCGGTTCTATCTCTTCACGACTCGCGAAGTCCCCAAGGACGCGGAGGTGGTGAGCCATCAGCTGATGGTGCGCACCGGCATGATCCGCAAGACCGCGGCGGGGATCTACAGCTACCTGCCACTGGGCTGGCGCAGCCTCTCGAAGCTCATGGCGATCGTTCGGCGCGAGCTCGGAGTCGCCGGTAGTGTCGAGCTGACCATGCCCGCGATCCAGCCGTCGGAGCTCTGGAAGGAGTCGGGGCGGTGGGCGGAATACGGCAAGGAGTTGCTGCGTATGGACGACCGCCACGGGCGCGACTTCTGTTTCGGTCCGACCCATGAAGAGGTGGTCACCGACATCGTTCGAAAGGACATCACCAGCTATCGCCAGCTGCCGGTCAACCTGTATCAGATTCAGGTGAAGTTCCGGGACGAGATCCGGCCGCGTTTCGGGCTGATGCGCGGGCGGGAGTTCCTCATGAAGGACGCCTACTCCTTCCATGCTGGCGAGGACAGCCTGGAGGACGCCTACGAGGCGATGGGCGCGGCCTACGAGCGGATCTTCGAGGCCTGTGGCCTGGATTTCATCCGGGTGGAGGCCGACTCCGGAGCGATCGGCGGCTCCGCGTCGCACGAGTTCATGGTTGTGGCCGACACCGGCGAGAGCCTGGTCTTGCGCTGCGAAGGCTGCGGCTACGGCGCCAACCAGGAAAAGGCCGAGACCAAGGGGCTCGAGGCGCCCGAGCGCCGCTCCGAAGCGGCGGACGCGACGGTGGTTCCAACGCCGGGCAAGACCACGGTCGAGGACGTGGCGCAGTTCTTGGGTGTCGAGCCCCAGCGGGTGGTCAAGACGATCCTCTATCGCACCGAAACCGGACCCGTGGCGGCACTGGTTCGGGGTGACCGCGAGGTCAATTCGGTCAAGCTCAAGAACCTCCTCGGAGTCCAGGATCTCGAGCTCGCCGAGCAGGATCTGGTCGAACAGGTGAGCGGCGCCCCGGTCGGCTATGCCGGCCCGATCGGACTCGACGGAGTCCGTTTGATCGCCGACCGATCCGTCGAAGGTGTGACCGCCTTTGTTTGTGGCGCCAATCAGCCGGATGCTCATTGGGTCGGAGCCAGCCTCGCGCGCGATGTGCACCTCGATCGGTTCGAGGACATCCTGCTGGTGGGCGGAGGCGATCCCTGTCCGAGCTGTGGAAAACCGCTCACGATCTCCCACGGCATCGAGGTCGGGCATATTTTCAAGCTCGGCACCAAGTACTCGGAACCCATGGGCTGCAGCTTTCTGGACGATCAGGGCGAGAGCCACCCGATGACCATGGGGTGCTACGGCCTGGGCATCGGCCGCACGGTCGCTGCCGCGATCGAGCAGAATCACGACGAGAAGGGAGTCGTCTGGCCGCTGCCGCTGGCGCCCTTCGAAGCGCTGGTGGTGCCACTCAACATGAACGACGCCAACGTCGTTGGGACCGCCGATTCGATCTACCAAGCTCTGCTCGAAAAAGGCGTCGACGCGTTGCTCGATGATCGCAAGGAGCGTCCCGGGGTCAAGTTCAACGATGCCGATCTGATCGGCGTGCCGATTCGCGTGGTCGTCGGTTCGAAGTCGCTCGCCAACGATCAGGTCGAGCTCTCGCTCAGGCGGGATGGCGAGAAAAAGCTCGTGCCGATCGCGAAGGTCGCCGAAGCGGTGCTCGACGAGATCGTTGGCGAGTCGCCGCGCCCGAAGAGCTGACTCAGCCGGGAGGAGGCTCTTCGAGCTCGACGTCGATGTTGGCGACCTCGAGAGCCCGAATGCGGTTGCCTTTGACTTCGACTACTCGCAGCTCGAGTGGTCCCAGCCGCACGACGTCGCCCGGGTGCGCCCGACGGCCGAGCTCGGAGAGGACGACACCGGCGACGGTGTCTTCGTCGCGGTCCGAGAACTCGACGCCCAGGGCCTGCTCGAGATCTTCGACCAGGGTCGAGCCGGCGACCTCGTAGTTGTCGCCCTGGCCCTGTACGATCTCCGGCACTTCGAGGTCGAACTCGTCTTGGATCTCGCCGACCAGCTCCTCGAGAACGTTCTCGAGCGAGACAATGCCGCTGACGCCGCCGTACTCGTCCAGCACCGCAGCCATATGGATCTTCTCGTTGCGCAGGCGGCGCAGCAGGCGGTCGAGCGGCATGGTCGCCGGAACGAAGAGGATCTCTCGCTGGAGCTCGGTGAGTGATTCCGGAAGGGGCTCCGCCCGAAACACGTCCTTGATGTGAACCAGCCCGAGGATGTTGTCGAGATCGCCGTCACAGAGTGGAAAACGGGTGTGGCCGGCGCGGCGGGCGATCGCGATGTTTTCCATCATCGACAGTTGCGTCGAGAGAAAGACCACGTCCCGGCGGGGCACCATGATCTTGCGCGCGGGGCGCCCTGAGAATGTGAACACGTTGTCGAGAATGCGCCGTTTTTGCCGAGTCAACCGCTCGCTGGGCGTCGAGGCGAGCAGCAGGCGAAGCTCCTCTTCGTCGTGACTGATCTCTTCGCCGTGGAGCGGTTCGACGCCGAAGAGCCGGAGAATCCAGTTGGCGGCGTGATTGAGGAGCCAGATTGCCGGGTAGGTGATCTTGAAGAACAAGAAGAGCGGGATCGCAACCCACAGGCCGGTGGGTTTGGGCTTTCGAATCGCCAGCGATTTGGGCGCGACCTCGCCCAGGACGATATGGAGGATCGTGATGACCAGGAACGCCGAGCCGATGCTGATCGAGTGAACCAGGGTCGGTGTGGCGCCGGGGAACTTCATGATCAGGGGCTCGAGCAACCACGAGAACGCCGGCTCGCCGATCCAGCCGAGCCCCAGGCTCGCGAGCGTGATCCCGAGCTGGGTCGCCGACAGGTAGGCGTCGAGGTGAGTGAGCATGTGCTTGGCGACCTTGGCGCGCCGGTCGCCCCTGCGCAGATCCGGCGCGAGCTGGGTCGGCCGCAGCTTGACCAGGGCGAACTCAGCCGCGACAAAGAACCCGTTGAGAAACACCAGAAAGACGCCGAGCGCCAGGCCCAGCCACGGGTTCACTTCGAACGATCCGGGCAGGCCGCCGGTGGCCACCACCCACAATGCGCTCATATCGACACCCGAACTCCGCGTCGCGCCGCCATCCAGGTTCTACGCGGCCTCTGCCAGCGACCGGACCGTCAGGGACCTGGAGTGGCTACAGACAGGGTCGGAGTCGCGTTGACTGGGGTCGTCCATTCGAGCCAAAGCAGTTTAGCATAGCGAAATCGGCGTCCGAGGACTCCGCCGAGGTCAAGACCGACATGCTTCGCCCTGACGACAACTTCCGGATCTCTCGCTTGCTAGCGGCGGCGGGCCTGTTGCTGTGGCTACCAATCGCCTCCGCGGCGTTGTGCTCGGATGGCCGCGCGGCGGAGCCCGTCTTCACGGAGGTTTCGGGACAATGGCAACTCGACTTTCGCCATCACCACGGCGGCAGCGGCAGGTTCTACATGGTCGAAACGATGGGCTCCGGAGTCGTTCTCTTCGACTATGACCGGGACGGGGATACCGATGTGTTCTTCGTCGACAGCGGCGCCCTGCCTGGGTACGAAGGACCACCGGCGGGTTCACGGCTGTATCGCAACGACGGCGCGCGTCGTTTCACGGACGTCTCCGACCGCGCGGGACTGGGACTGGAGGAGTACGCCATGGGCGCCACCGCCGGCGACGTGGACCGAGACGGCGACCTCGACCTCTACCTGACGGCGTTCGGACCCAACCAGCTGTTTCTCAACCAGGGCGACGGCTCGTTCCTGCCGGCGCTCGGGGCCGGCGCGCGTGATCCGCTTTGGTCGACGTCGGCGGCCTTCGGGGACGTCGATCTGGACGGCGACCTCGACCTTTATGTCGCCAACTATGTCGACTTCACCTTGGACAACAATCTGCCGTGCGGAGACGTCGGACGAGGCCTGCGCTCTTATTGTCATCCGGATGTTTACGACGGCGTGCCGGACTCCTACTGGATCAATGACGGTCGCGGTAGCTTTTCTCCGGGATCGGGGATTTCGGCCGGCGGTGAGCCGGGCAAGGGGCTCGGAGTAGTGTTCGTCGATGACGACGCCGACGGTCTTCCCGACCTCTATGTCGCCAACGACATGACCGCCAACCTGTTGTTTCGCAACCGGGGCGGCGGACTCTTCGAGGAGGAGGGCCTGGCCAGCGGCGTCGCCTACAGCGACCGCGGCGAGCCCGAAGCGGGAATGGGAGTGACCGCGGGGGACCTGGACGGAGACGGTCAGGTGGAGATCTTCGTGACCCATCTGGATCGCCAGTCGAACGCTCTCTATAGTCGTCGCGAGGAAGGCTTCTATATCGACGAGCGGCGCACCGGCGGGATGGTCGAAGCTTCTTACCACAAGGTCGGATTCGGAACCTCGTTCGCCGACCTCGACAACGACGGAGATCTGGACGTGGCCGTGGCCAACGGCCATATCATTCACAACATCGAGGAGTGGGGGAGCGGTTCGACCTATCGTCAGCCGAACCAGATCTTCGTCAACGACGGAGAGGGACGCATGCGGGAAGCGACGTCGGCGGGTCTCGGAGTCGTCCGGTCCAGTCGGGGATTGGCGGTCGGTGATCTCGACGCCGACGGCGACCTCGATCTCGTGATCAGCAACTCGAACGAGGAAGCGGAGGTCTACGAGAACCGGACGGTTCCAAGCGGGCGCTGGCTCGAGGTCGCGCTTGCCGGATCGCGTTCGGATCGCGACGGGGTCGGCGCCCGGGTCTCGATTGAAGGCGGCGGGCGAAGCCAAGTGCGGGAGATGCGCACGGCGTCTTCCTATCTTTCGCAGAACCCGTTGGTGCTGCACTTCGGCCTGGGCGGCGCCGCTGGCATCGAGGAAGCGCGAATCCACTGGCCCTCGGGCAAGCGTCAGATTCTGTCGGATCTACCCTCGAACCGGCGCCTGGTGGTGGTCGAGCCGGCATGGTGAGGAGCCGGGCAGCAAGGGCAATGGCGCTGGCGGCAGTGGCAGCGACCTTGACAGCCGCGGGTTCCTCGCGGGGGGAGACTCGGTTCGACGAGGTTTCCGCCGCGACCGGTCTCGACTTCGTTCATTTCAACGGCATGTCGGGGGAGCGCTACTTCGCCGAGATCATGGGCTCCGGAGCGGCGCTTGTCGATTACGACAACGATGGCGACCTCGATGTCTATCTGGTGCAGGGAACGATGCTCGGCGAGGCGGGAGGCGAGCGAGCGATTTTTCCACCGCAAGGCGAGCTGACGGATCGGCTGTTTCGCAATGATCTGGAAGTCTCCGCGCAAGGTGGTCCGCGAGCCCGCTTCATCGACGTGACCGCTGCCAGCGGCATCGTGGCGCGCGGCTACGGCATGGGGGTGGCGAGCGGAGACATCAACAACGATGGATGGTCCGATCTCTACGTCACCAACCTGGGCGCGAACCAGATGCTCCTCAACAATCGGGATGGGACATTTCGCGATGTGACCGAAGCGACAAGCACCGGCGACAGGGCATGGGGTATCTCGGCTTCATTTTTCGACTTTGATCTCGACGGCTGGCTAGATCTCTATCTGGTCAACTACACCGAGTACCGGATCGCCCTGGATCGAGAGTGCTTCTCGGCCACCGGCGCGCGCGACTACTGCAGTCCACAGGCTTACTCGCCCGAGCCTGATCGACTCTTTCGCAACCGCGGCGACGGTACGTTCGAGGATGTGAGTGTCGGCAGCGGGATCGACGCCGTCGCTCGCAGTGGGCTCGGCGTGGCAACCGGCGATTTCGATTCGAATGGATGGCCCGACATTTATGTGGCGAACGACCAGATGGCCAACATACTCTGGATGAATCGTGGCGGTGGCAGCTTCTCCAACGAAGCGATCATGTCTGGCAGCGCGGTCAACGAGACCGGTCTTTCCGAGGCGAGCATGGGAGTGGTGGTGGCTGACCTCAACGGCGATGGTTTCGAGGACATCTTCATGTCTCACTTGAGCCGCGAGACCAACACCCTCTATTTGAACGACGGCGGCGGCTTTTTCGTCGATGAGAGCCGCGCGAGTGGTCTGGGCGTGCCGAGTTGGCAGTCGACCGGTTTCGGAATCGCGCCAATGGACTACGACCTGGACGGTTGGCTGGATCTCTACGTCGCCAACGGAGGGGTCAAGGGGATCGAGGAGCTGGCCCGAACCGGCGACCCATATCCGCTGGAACAGCGCGATCAGCTCTTCAGAAACACCGGCGGTGGACGCTTCGAGGAGGTTTCGGCCCGGTCTGGCGAGGTCTTTGCCAGGACCGAAGTCGGCCGGGGCGTTGCCGTCGGCGATCTCGACCTGGATGGAGATCCCGATCTTGTCGTCGCCAACAACTCGGGACCGGCCTGGCACCTCGAGAACCACGGCTCCAGGGAAGCGGCCCGTCGATGGTTGAGCGTGCGCGCTCTGGCGCGACCCGAGGGCAGGGACGCCATCGGCGCTCGGATCTCGGTTGTCGCCGACGGCCGTGCTCGCGTCGAGCGGGTCTCGACCGACGGCAGCTACGCTTCTGCGAACGCGCCCCAGGCGAGCTTTGGCTTGGGCACTGAGATCGGCGGTGGGAGCGAGACCTCGGTGCGGGTCGACTGGCCGGGAGGTGGGGCGAGTGAATGGCGCCGTTTGCCGGTTGATCGGCACGTCGTTCTCTACAGGTTTTCGGGTTCCTGACCGTGACGGTGCTGAGTAAGAGAGACCTCGGTCGCCTGGCTCGGTCGGCGTTCGTCTCGGCTTGGCTGCTGATATCAGCCATGCCCGCCGGCGGCTCGCCCGGGGCAGCGGGTACGTTCCGGCCGATTCCCGAGCCGGCGACCGCCCAGTACGAAGATGCCGTTCGAGAGCACCTCGGCGAGGAGCGGCGCCAACTCGAAGAGTTGCTGGCCCGATCCCCGAGCGCTCGCCAGGCGGCCGAAGCCTTCGGCCGCCTGGGTCTGGTCTATTACGCGTACGATCTGCTGGAGCCGGCAGCCGCGTGCTTTCAGAACGCGCGGGACGCGGCCCCGGAACAACCGCGATGGCATTACTACCTGGCTGTGATCCACCAGCGCGAGGGGGATCTCGAAAGCGGCTTGGCGGCGCTCGAAGCGAGCCTCGCACTCGCGCCGATCGATGGCGCGGCGCTCGTTCGGGCCGGCGACACGGCGGTCGGGCTCGGCCGGCTGGACGATGCCCAGGGCTTCTACCGGCGGGCTCTGGATCTCGATCGGTCGAGAGCGGCCGCTCTCTACGGCCTGGGGCGTATCGCCGCCACGCAGAAGCGGTACGCAGAGGCCATCAGCCTGTTCGAGCGGGCTCTGGCTCTCCAGCCGGCGGCGACAGCGATTCATCATCAATTAGGGATGGCATTGCGCGCCGAGGGCGACATGGAGGCGGCGCGCCGGCACTTTGATCTCAACACCGGCGGCCAGGTCGTGTTCGAAGACCCGTCGCTTCAGGAGGTGCGCGGGCTGATCCGGTCCGCGAAGATCTTCGTCGAGCTGGGAGTCAAGGCCGCTCGCGCGGGTCGCTACGAGGAGGCGATCGTCCAATTCAAGAAAGCCGCCGAAGCCGATCCCGCGGATGCCGTGACCTTCTTCCATCTGGGTGTGACCGAGCTGCGCAACGGCCAGCGACGAGAGGCAGTGAGCCACCTCCTGCGCTCGGTGGAGCTTCAGCCCGACGTCCGGGATGTCCGACTCATGCTCGGCAGTCTGATGACCGAAGACGGTAACCTGGTCGAGGCGGAGGAGCACTACCGGCGGGCTCACGAGATCGATCCAGAGGATCTCGATTCCCACCTGGATTGGGTGACTTCGCTGACCCGCCTCGATCGCGGAGAGCAGGCGCGCGCCGAGATCGCGTTGGTGCTGGAGCGCGACGCTCAAAACCCTCGTGCCCGCTTGATCCTGGGAATCCTGAATGCCCCGAGCCGGCCCGACGCCGCGCGCGCCGAGCTGGCGCGCGTGCTGGATGGATCTCGCGCCGACGCCGCCCAAAGGGCCGAGGCGTGGCACCATCGAGCGCTGCTCTTCGAGCGCGCCGGGGACGCGGCCGGGGCGGAGGCCGGCTTTCGAGAGGCGGTGGACCTGACACCGCGGGACCCCGCTCGTCTCGAGACCCTTGCGAACTTTCTGGGGCGCCAGGCGAGATTCGCCGAGGCCGCCGAGATCTACGGCCGGGCGATCGCCGCCGACGGTGAACGCTCGTCGGCCTATTTCGGTCGCGCGATGGCGCTCCTTCTGAGCGGGAGCGAGATCGAGGCCCAAGCCGCTCTCGAGCAAGGCACCACTCGACTGCCAGACGATCGGGCGCTCGCCCATCTGATGGCGCGGCTGCTGGCGGCGGCTGCGGACGAATCGGTGCGAGACGGCGCCAGAGCGCATCGATTGGCGCTGAGTGTTCATCGAACTGCGCCGTCGCCGGATCACGCCGAGACCGTAGCGATGGCGCTCGCCGAGCTCGGCCGGTTCGACGAGGCGATCGCGTGGCAGCGCCGGGCTCTGGCCCAGCTCGAGGGTCTCGGGAGGCCGGGTAGGGTCGCCGCCTCGCGCAAGCGGCTCGAGACGTACGGACGCGGCGAGCCCTGCAGGACCCCCTGGCTCGAGCCGGGCGGTTGAGCGGCCCCGCAGCAAGGGTGGCGTCTCGATGTAGCGATGGATCGGCTCAAACGGTTCGAAAATTGCACTTCGGTAGACTGCGTTCAGATGCCGCGAGCCGTGAACCGATCGCGCGACACCTCCCCCAGCTCCTCCGAATCCGAATCGATCCATGCCGCTCCACCGCACTCGTAGGCAAGCCGTCACCCACGGCCGTCGACAGGGCGACGGGTTGTCGGAGTCCGGTATCCGGCGTGCCTTGTTCTTGGCCGCCGCGGGGCTCACCGCGCTTCTCGCGATGGCCTCGTGCGGTGGCCAGGGTTCCACCCGGAGCGGGGAATGGTCCGGAGCGCCGGTCGTCCTGATATCGATCGACACGCTCCGTTCGGATCGGCTGCCGGCCTACGGCTACGGCGTGGGTCGAACGCCGGTCATCGACGCCTTGCGCGCGGATTCAATCCTCTTCGAGCGGGCCTACAGTCATGCTCCGTTGACGCTGCCGTCGCATGCCTCGATTCTGACCGGCCTGCTTCCCGATCGGCACGGGGTCAGGGACAATCTCGGCTACTCGCTCGCGCCGTCCGAGACCCCGATTCTGCAGCGCGTTCTCAAGAACGGTGGTTACGCCACGGGTGCCGCGGTGTCGGCGTTCGTTCTTCGAAAGGAAGCCGGGCTCTCCGACGGTTTCGACTTCTACGAGGACGCGGTGTCCGCTCGCGAAGGCCTGGCGCAGGGGGTCGCCTCCCGTCGCGGAGAAGAGACGCTCGCGGCGACGCGAGAATGGCTGGGCTCTGTGGCCGACGAGACCTTCTTTCTCTTCTTTCATCTCTACGAGCCGCATGCTCCCTACGAAGCTCCCGAGCCGCTCGCGTCGCAGTTTGAGCTCGCGTATGACGCCGAGGTGGCGGCGGCCGACCGGGTCGTCGGCGATCTGCTCGACGAGCTGAAACGTCTTGGCGCCTATGATCGCGCGATCGTGCTGCTGCTCTCCGACCACGGCGAGGGCCTAGGCGATCACGGCGAGCCCGAACACGGCATTCTGCTGCACCGCGAGATCCTGCAGGTGCCCATGCTCGTCAAGCTGCCCGGTCAGGCTCGAGCAGGGGAGTCGTACGCTGATCCGGTGCAGCTGGTCGACATCTATCCGACTCTGCTCGAGGCTCTCGGCCTGGGCGCCACGGAGGGTCTCCCGGGAAGCTCTCTTCTCAATCAGGGGCGGGACCGCACCAACGACCCGATCTATTCCGAGACCTTCTACCCGCGGCTTCATTTCGGGTGGAGCGATCTCGCCTCGCTGGTTCAGGGGCGCTACCACTTCATCGAAGGTCCCAAGCCCGAGCTCTACGATCTGATCGCCGACCCGGGAGAGAAGCGCAACCTCGTCTCCGAGAACCGGCGGGTCGCTTCCGAGATGCGGCGATCCATCCAAGGCCATGACCGGGAGCTCCGACCGCCGCAGGAGGTGAACGCAGAAACCCGGCGCAAGCTCGAGTCGCTGGGCTATCTGGGCTCGGCGGTGCGCGATCAGGAAGGTCCGCTTCCCAATCCGGTCGACCGCCTGGCCACCCTCGAGGATCTGTGGGACGCCCAGCAGTTTCAGCTGCAGGGGAAATACGACGACGCGGTGGCGGCCAGTCGCCGTGCGGTGGCGGCCAACCCGCGGATGCTCGACGCGTGGGAGGTCCTCGCCAACGGGCTCGAGAACACGGGCCGCCATGAGGAGGCGCTGACGGCCTACCGGGAGGCGATCGAGATCGCCGGGCCCAAGGGTGACCTGGTGTTGTCGGCCGCCAGGATGTCGCTCGCCCTGGGGCGCATCGGCGAAGGCCTCGAGGGTATTCGCTCGGCCGAAGAACTGGGGGTTCTCGATATCCGGGAGCTCGGCCGAGTTGGATTGCAATTGGCCGAACTCGGTCGGATCGAGGATGCTCTCGGCCTGCTCGAGCGCACCGCGACGGATCGGGCCCCGGAGACGACCGTGGCGCTGGCCAGGGTTCTGTCGGAGGCCGGTCGCCAGCAAGAGGCTCTCACCCGCTTGGACGAGGTTCTGGCGCTCGAGCCGGCTCATGCCAAGGCTCTCGAGACCGCCGGTCTCGTGTACCTGCGTCTGGGGGAATGGTCGCGTGCGCAGGCGGCTTCCCAGCGCGCGGTGGACAGCGACCCAGGCCTGGCCGACGCTTGGAACAACCTGGGCGCGGCCTACCATTTTCTGGGCCGGCCGAACGACGCCATCGCGTCCTGGCGTCAGGCTGTCGAAAAAGATCCGGGTCAGTACGAGGCGCTCTTCAACCTCGGGGTCAAGGCTCCCGAGGTCGGAAATCTCGAGCTGGCCCGCTGGGCGCTGCGCACCTTCATCGAGACCGCACCGGGCGAGCTCCATGCCGAGGACCTCGGCGCGGCCAGAGCGATGCTTCGGGAGCTGGGCGGATGACGTTCGCCGCCCGAGCAGCCTGGGTCATCGGGTTTGGGTTGGCCTGCGGGTTGGCCACCGGTTCGGCGCTCGTGCGGGCGCAGACCGATACAGCCTCGGAGGCGGTCGCTCCAGAGTCGCCAGACGAGTTCGTCGCCAAGCGCTGCGGCACCAGCTGTCATGAGATGCCCGACCCGACGATGTTGTCGAAAGACCAGTGGTCGAAGGCCATCGAGCTCATGAAGGGCGTCATGATGGAGTTCGGCGGCGTCGAGTACCCGCCTCAGGAGATGCAGAGGGTCTTGATCTACTACCGGTCCAGGAGTCTGGAGAGGCTGCCCAAGCTGCCTCCGGATCCTGGCCCTTCGAGGATTCGCTTCGATCCTGAGGCCATTGGGCTTGCGCCTTCCGCCCAGCGTCCGCCGACAATTGCCAATATCGAGATCGTGGACCTCGACAGGGACGGAATCAACGACATTCTCCTCTGCGATGCAGAGACCGATCAGGTCAATTGGATCCGGCACACCGACGCGGGCTGGCGTGAGACCGAAATTGCGCGAGTCGCCGCCCCCGCCCACGCGGCGCTCGTGGATCACAACGGCGACGGCCACCAGGACATTGTCGTGGCCTCCTTGGGTACCCTCTTCCCCAACAACGACCCGGTTGGCAAGGTGGTGCTGCTGATCAACGACGGCGAGGGCGGCTTCACACCGAGGACGATTCTGGAGGACGTCGGCAGGGTCGCCGACGTGCAGCCCGCCGATCTCGATTCCGATGGCGACATCGACTATGCCGTCGCGGTTTTCGGACACCTGAAAGGCGGCATCGGCTGGCTGCGACAGGAAGAAGGAGGGTCGTACACCTACTCATGGCTGTATGAGCTGCCCGGCGGCATTCACGTGCCGATAGCGGATGTCAACCTCGACGGCAATCTCGATATCGTCGGTTTGGTGGCGCAGGCCCGAGAGGAGGTGATCGCTTTTCTCGGCGACGGGCAAGGCGGTTTCACCCAGGAGTACATCTTTCAAGCGGGCACGCCCATGTACGGTTCTTCGGGCATTCAGGTAGTGGATCTGGACCGAGACGGCGATGCAGACGTTCTCTACACCAATGGCGATTCCTTCGACATGGTGCCGCAGCGCGTTCCGGCCGGGTTCCTGCTTCGGCCACATCACGGCGTCCGGTGGCTGGAAAATCAGGGCGGCATGCGATTCGAGCGTCACGAACTGCTGAGCCTCTACGGCGCCTTCAGCGCTAAGGCCGGCGACATCGATCGCGACGGAGATCTCGATATCCTGACGGTGAGCATGTTCAACGATTGGACCGACCCGCGCCGCCAGAGCATCCTCTGGCTCGAAAACGACGGCCGCGAGCGGTTTTCGGCGCACGGCCTGGGTTCGGCGCCGTCGCATCTGGTCACGGCGGCTTTGGGCGACCTCGACGGCGACGGTCGTGTGGACGCGGTGACCGGGGGAATGCACGTAATCCCACCATTCGATCGGATCGGGCGGGTGACCTTGTGGCGGAACCTCGGCCAAGCCGAGGTTCCGTGATTCCGTTACTGGAGGTATGAAAGATGTTCAGATACTTGTCGGCCGTTGCCAGTCTGCTGATTCTGGTCGCTCCGCTGGGGGCGCAGGAGGCCGAGCCAGCTTCAGAAACCGTTCGCCCGGTTCAGTTTCCGGATCCGGACATTGGCGCTCTCAGTCTGGACATCCGCCAGCGCAAGCAGCTCGCGTCGGCCGGCGAGGTCCCCGTCGAGCACGACTTCGGCTTCAGCGACCGCGTGGGAGCAAGCGGCATCACCTTCGTTCAGCGGGTCACCGAGGATAACACCGTCGCGATGAAGCCGGTGCACTACGATCACGGCAACGGAATGGTAGCCGCGGACGTAGATGGCGACGGCCTGCTGGACCTCTATTTCATGACTCAACTGGGTGGCAACGAGCTCTGGAAGAACCTCGGAGGAGGTCGGTTCGAGAACGTCACCGAGGGCTCCGGGCTCGCGTTCTCCGATCGCATCAGCGTAACCGCGGCGTTTGCGGACTACGACAACGACGGCGATCCGGATCTCTTCGTGACTTCGGTTCGAGGCGGGAACGCTCTGATGCGCAACGAGGGCGAGGGCCGGTTCACCGACGTAACCGAAGAGGCCGGAGTAACGTATTCGGGCCATTCGTCCGGCGTCACGTTCTTCGATTTCGATCGCGACGGGCTGCTCGACTGCTTTGTGACCAACGTGGGCAGCTACACCATCGAAGAACAGGGGCCGGGCCCCTACTGGATCGGTCGGGTAGACGCCTTTGTGGGGCACAAGTTCCCCGAGCGAACCGAGGCCAGCATTCTCTACCGCAATCTCGGCGCCGGGCGCTTTCAGGACGTCTCGCAGGAGGTGGGCCTGGTGGACACCGGTTGGGCGGGCGATGCCACGTTCACCGATCTCAACCGCGACGGCTGGCCGGATCTCTACGTGCTCAACATGCAAGGCGCCGACCATTACTACGAGAACCAGGGCGGCAAGCGCTTCGAAGAGAAGACGGCGGCTCTGTTTCCACGAACGCCGTGGGGCGCCATGGGAGTCAAGTTCTTCGACTACAACCTCGACGGGGAAATGGATCTTTTCCTGACCGACATGCACTCGGACATGATCGAGCACATCAACCCGGATCGCGAGCTCCTCAAGGCGCGCATTCCGCAGGACGACCCGACTCGCTTCGTCGCCGGGAACGCCTTTTACATGAACCAGGGCGAAGGAAGGCTCCGGGAGGTGTCGGACGAGATCGGGGTCGAGAACTACTGGCCCTGGGGGGTTTCTGTCGACGACCTCAACGCCGACGGGCTGGACGACCTGTTCATCACGTCGAGCATGAGCTATCCGTTTCGCTACGGCATCAACTCGCTGCTGCTCAACGACGGCGCGCGCTATCACGGTGCGGAGTTCATTCTCGGCGTCGAGCCGCGCGCGGGAGGCCGCACCCATCTGCCGTGGTTTCGACTCGACTGCTCGGGCGCCGACAAGGAGCACGAGCGCTGTGAAGGGCAGGAAGGCACGATCGAAATCCAGGGCACGTTGGGCACCCGGTCGTCGGTCGTGCTCGACCTGGATGACGACGGCGATCTCGACATCGTCACCAACGAGTTCGGCGCCGCTCCCCAGGTGCTGATCAGTGACCTCGGCGAGCGGCGCAAGATCCACTTTCTCAAGGTGCGCCTGATCGGGTCCAAGTCGAACCGGGACGGCCTCGGAGCTTTGGTCAGGGTCACCGCCGGCGACAAGACCCTGGTCAAGCGCCACGACGGCAAATCGGGCTACCTCTCCCAGAGCTCGCTGCCGATCTATTTCGGGCTGGGGGACGTGGCCGCGGCTACCAAGGTCGAGATCGAGTGGCCTTCGGGCGGGGTCCAGACGGTCACCGAGGGAATCGTGGCCGACGGCTTGATGGTGATCCGGGAGGAAACGGGCTGACGAGGCGCGGTTCGGCACCACCGAGCGCCGGCCTCGCTAGGTGGCTCTCGGCGGGAGTGCCGGTGGTGGTCGTCCTCGGCTTTCTTGCCGGGATGCCCTGCTTACCGATCGCGGCCCAGCCAACGCCGGATCAGCGGCTGTTCACGGAGATCGCCGGTGCCGCCGGCCTGGATTTCGTGCACTTCAACGGCATGTCGGGCGAGCTCTACATGGTCGAGATGATGGGTGGTGGCACCGCGCTGCTCGATTACGATCGCGATGGCGACCTCGACGTCTTTCTGGTGCAGGGCGCGATGCTGGGCGCCGGCAAGTCGATCGAAGAGGCCCTTATGGCGCCACGGCACTCCTTGCCGTTGACCGGTCGGCTCTACCGCAACGACCTCGCGTCGGGCCCCGGCGGCGAGCCGATGCTGGTCTTTACCGACGTCACCGCCGCTGCCGTGCCGGCTTCTCTTGGTTACGGCATGGGAGTGGCGGCGGCGGACTACGACAACGACGGTTGGGTAGATCTCTACGTGACCAACTACGGCTCGAATCAGCTACTGCGCAACAACGGCGACGGCACGTACGCGGACATGACCGCCACCGCGGGCGTCGGAGACGAGCGCTGGAGCGTCTCGGCGTCGTTCCTGGATTATGACCGCGACGGTCGGCTCGATCTGTTCGTCGGCAACTACCTCGACTACAGCCTCGGGGGCCGGGCGAAGTGCGCCGCCGTGACCGGGTCCCCGGACTACTGCAGCCCGCTCAACTTCGCCCCGCAGCCGGACCGCCTCTTTCGAAATCTTGGGAACGGTCGTTTCCAGGATGTCTCCGGTTCGGCGGGCGTGACCACCGAGTTCGGACCCGCTCTCGGCGTGGTTGCGGCGGATTTCGACGGCGACGGCTGGCTCGACGTGTACGTGGCCAACGACGCCACCGAGAATCAGCTTTGGATGAACCAGACCGACGGAACTTTCGCCAACGAGGCCGTTTTGGCCGGCTGCGCGGTGAACGACACCGGAATCCCCGAAGGCAGCATGGGAATCGCCGTGGCCGACTTCGACGGTAACGGCGCGCTGGACTTGTTCATGACCCACATCGCCCAGGAGACCAACACGCTGTATCTCAACTCGGGCGACGGCGTATTTCGGGAGGCGACGCGGCGCAGCCGGTTGGGCGTTTCCAGCCGGCCGCTCACCGGCTTCGGGGCCGTGCCCATCGACTTCGACAACGACGGCTGGCAGGACCTGTTCGTGGTCAACGGCACAGTTCAGAAGATCGCCGCCCTGGTGGCGCAGGGAGATCCATACCCGCTGCGTCAGCAGGACAGTCTCTACCGCAACGTCGGTGGCGTCGCCTTCAAGAAGGTCGAGGGTCATGGCGAGTTCGATGAGCCTCACGTAGGGCGAGGTCTCGCGAGCGGAGATCTGGACCTCGACGGCGACGACGATCTGGTGGTCTTCGACAGCGCGGCGCCGGTGCGGCTGTTGCGTAACGAGCAGCGCTCCGCCGGCGTCTGGGTCGGCCTTCGGGTCGGTACCGGCTGGGATCCGTTTCGCGACGCCCTCGGCGCGCGGGTCGAGACGCGGACCTCGAGCGGGCATCTCCGGGTGCGGCGGATCGCCACCGACGGCAGCTACGCCTCAGCCTCGGCGCCCGAGGTCATCTTTGCCGAGGCCGGCGAAGCCACCTTCGACTCGATCACCATCGAGTGGGCTTTGGGCGGCAAGACGACTTGGACGGAACTTCCCGCCGGACGGAGGATCACGCTGGTCGGGAACCGCAGGGACGCTCGGTGAGCTGGTCCCCGGTCACCCGCCCAGTGCGCTGGCTCGTGCTGGCTTTGATCGCCGCGAGTCCGGCGTGGGCGAAGCCGACCGAGCTTCTGCCGCTTCCGGAGCCGACCTTGGAGGGAGTCGAGGACGCGGTGAGAACTCAGCTCGTCGAGCGGCGCCGGACGGCGGCAGAATGGATCGCTGCCGGCGAGCTTACGGACAGCGAGGTCGCGGATGCCTACGGAGGCCTCGGCCAGCTGTACTTCGCCTACGACATCATGGACGCCGCTGAGCCGTGCCTGCTCAACGCGCGCAATCTCGATCCGGGTGGCTTTAGATGGAGGTACCTGCTGGGAGCCCTCTTCACCCGATCCGGCGATATCGACCGGGCGCTCGAGGAGCTGCTCGCCGCATCGGGCTTGCGGCAAGAAGACGTGCCCACCCATGTGCGTCTCGGCCGCCTCTACCTCGATCTCGCGCGCCTCGAGGAGGCAGAGCGACACTTCCGGAAAGCTCTTGAGAACGACGACCGGATCGCGGCGGGCCATCACGGCCTGGGGCTGATCGCGCTGGAGCGGGGCGAGTGGGGCGCGTCCGTCGGACATCTGAATCGGGCTCTGGCGCTCCAGCCGCGGGCGACCTCGATTCACTATCTGCTCGGGATCGCCCATCGCGAGCTGGGAGAGCTCGACGAGGCGCGCCGGCACCTCGCGCTCAACCGGCACGACCCGGTGCTGTTCAGCGATACCGAGATCGACCGCCTGGACGCCCTAATCGAAGGCGGACGCTATTACGTGCAGCTCGGCGAGCTCGCTCTGGGGCGCGGCAACTATGCCGAGGCGATGAGGGCGTTTCGGGAGGCCGTGTCGCGCGGGCCCGGCGACGCCCTGGCGCACTACAACCTGGGGCTAACGTTGATCAAGACCGGTTCCGCAACCGAAGGCCTCGACCATCTACAAGAAGCGGTGCGGTTAGACCCGGAGTACCGGGATGCCCATTTCAACCTGGGCGGGTTGCTGGCCGATGCCGGCCGGATGGCCGAAGCGGAGTCTCACTTCGCCAGCGCGCTGGCCATCGACCCCGCTGATGACGAGGCGAGACTGGCCTGGACGCGCTCGCTGATCCGCCTCGATCGCGCCTCCCAGGCGCGGACCGAGCTCGAAGCGATGCTTGAGCGGGATTCGGCCGATCCGGAACTGGTGCTGGCTCTCGCCGAGGCTCTCGAGGCTCTGGGGCGCTCCGACGAAGCCCGCAGGCGACTGCAGGAACTCGTGGCCGACTCGGGCGAAGCGACGGTCAGCGCGCGAGCGCACGCGCAGCTCGCCCGGCTGGCGCAGGCGGCCGGTGATCGGGTCGCGGCGATCGAGCATTTGCGCGAGGCGGTTGGGGCGGACCCGCGGCTCGAAGGCGCCTACGAGTGGATGGGAGCGCTGCTCGGCCAGGAGGGAGAGTTCGCGCAAGCCGCGATCGCCTACCGTCGAGCGGTGGAGTTCGAGTCGAGAAGCCTGACCGCCCGATTCGGGCTGGCCATGGCTCTGCTCTTGAGCGGCGAGAGCAGGCAGGCGTGGGCCTCGCTGGAGGAGGGCGTCGAGAGGGTCGACGACCGCCTGCCCCTGCGGCACTTGCTCGCCCGACTGCTGGCCACCGCGCCCGAGGCCGGCGTGCGCGACGGCACCCGGTCGCTCGAGATCGCCAGGGAGGTCTATCGCACCCGGGAGACCTCCGAGCATGCCGAGACCGTGGCGATGGCTTTGGCGGAAGGCGGCGACTTCGGTCAGGCGATCGCGTGGCAAGAGCGGGCGCTGGCTCTCGCGTCGGCGACGCCAGGTCGCGATCTCACCAGTCTTCGCCGTCGGCTCGAGCTCTACCGGGCGGGGCAGCCGTGCCGATCGCCCTGGCTCGGGCAGTGACCCTGGCCGGGGCGTTCGAGCCAGTCGAGTTATGACGACTCGATCTGCTCGAGCAGGCGAGTCGCCGTCGGGTCTCCCGGGGCGATCGCCAGAACGCGCTCGACCAGCGTCCGGGCTTCAGCCCGCCGGTTGAGCTGAAGGAGCAATACCGCGAGATCGGTGAGCGCGGGAGTGTGCTGGGGCGCCAGCTCGATGGCCTGGCGCAGCGACGGTTCAGCGGCCTCCAGACGGTTCAGGCTCATCTGTACGACGCCGCGGTAGTAGTGAACGTCCGCACTCGCCGGGAACCGCTCGCTAGCGGTGTCCATGACCGCGAGCGCCTCGTCGCGATGCCCCAGTCGGATCAGCATCTGGGCTTCCACCAAAGGCGGTCGCGGATCCTCTGGAACCAAGGTCTTTTCCTGTCGAGCGACCCGAAGCCCCTCCTCTTCGGCGCCCAGTCCGAGCAGCGCCTGTGCGCGGCGCAGCTGTCGAGCGGTCGGGTCCGAGCCGAGATTGTCGTTCGTGGTTCCCGCGGACGGTTCCTCTCCGGCGAGGGCCTCGATGCGAGCGACCCGCGCGCGCGCTTCCTGGGCCAGCGCCCCATCACCCGATAGGTCGAGCGCGGCCGCCAGCGCCTTCCAGGCCTCGGCTTCCTGAGGCGCCATCTCGGTACTCGCGCGCAGGAAGGCGATCGCTTCCGCATGACGATTCGCCTCGGCCAACAGCCGGCCATACTCGAGCGCGACCTCGCCGCCAAGACCGGGCAGCCACCTGCCGACCTCGGGGTCGTCCTCGATGAGGCCGCGAGAAAACGGGACCAGCAGTTCGAGGGCTCTTTCGTGTTCCCCTAACGTCCGCAATGCGGTGGCGAGCCGCACGGCCACGAGCGGTCTGCGGTCGGTCTTGCCGGAGAGGGCTTCGACCACGAGGTCCGGTTGTTCAAGTTCGAGGTAGACATCGGCCAACAGCGTGAGAACCTGCGGCTCGAGAGCCTCGGGTGGGTTCTCCGAGAGCTCCTTCGCCACTGCCAAGGCGCTCCAGGCATCGCCCTTGAGCAGCAGGGCGTTGGCCCACAGCAGCTTGACCGTCGGTTCGTCGTTCGAGAGCAGCTGCAGCAATTGCTCGGCCTCGGCGCCCCGACCTAGCCGGACCGCACAGCGCGCTGCAGCCGTAATCGCTACGGAGTCGTTCGGGTGGCTCTGGCTCCAAGGTCTGAGCGATAGATACGCGGGCATGAGGCGCCCACGCCGAAGATGAAGGAAGCCGAGCTCGCGCGCCGCCGGTGATGCAGGGAAAGCGGCCACCGAGGCTTCCAGATAGCGCTGCGCCCTATCGAAATCCTCCATGGAGGCCGCCGCTCTACCGGCGTTGTAGAGCACGGCGACGTCGGCGTTTTCCGCCTCGGCCAGCGGGGCCAACACCTCGAGAGCTTCCGCGCTACGGCCGGCTTCCTGGTACAGGGCTCCGAGAAGGGCCGCGAGCCTCGGGTCGGCGTCGCCGCTGGCCTCGGGCCGTTCGAGGATCGCGATCGCGCCGTCGAGGTTGTCCTCCTGGAGCTCGGCGATCGCTTCGGCTAGGGCGGAAGGCGTCGCCGGGTCTTCGGACTGTTGCGCGGGTGCGGTCTCGGTGGAGGTGGCGCCCAGCGCCGCGGCGCCCACCGGCGTCGAGCCGGAGTTCGAAAGCGCTAAGCACAGCGAGACGTAGAGAGCGAGCGAGGTCTTTTGCATTGGAGATGGAGTCCGTCGGACGATGACCGAGCGTCTCCGGCGCAGCGGTCGGTGTCAGGGCGAGAGTATAATACGGTGGTTGTCGCGCGGCTGTTCTGCTCCGGCGATATTCTTGCATCCGATCGCTGTCGTGGACCTCATAAGCCATCCCGGTCGGTCGGCGCCTCGCAGGACTCTCGCCATCGCCCTGCTTCTCGCCGTCGCGGCGGCTTCGCTACAAGGGGCGGAGGTCAGGAGCGCCTCGAGTGAGGCCTCTACCGAGCAAACAACTTCGGCGGAAGCCGATGCCGCGCTCGAGAGCGCCCACGAGCTGGTCAGGGGAGGCTCGAGGCGAGCGGCGCACGCCATGTTGCTCGATCGGGGCATGGCTTGGCTGGGTTCGGGGCGGATCTCCGACGCGATTACAGCCTCACAAGCCGCCACCGCTCTCGAGCCGGCGGCACCGGAGGGCTGGGCGCTCCTCGGGCGGGCCCACACTCGCAACCGTGATTTCAGGGCCGCTCAGGAGGCGCTGACGACAGCCGTAGAGCGAGGCGACACCAGCACCGGTACTCTGGTGTATCTCGGATCCGTACAGTGGGAAAACGGCGATCTTGGCGGTGCCGAGGCCACTTATCGTCGCGCGATCGAGGGCACCGGCCGGTCGGATCTCGCGCTCGCCCAGCTCGGGCGCTTGGAGCTCTGGCAGGGGCGCTACGAAGAGGCCGCCGAGACTCTCGGAGTCGCGCTGGCGGCGGGTTCGTCGGCGCCGGACGTCTTGTTCGACCGGGCCGAGGCGCTGCGGGGGGCCGGCAGGTTCGAGGAGGCTATCGGCGCCTACCGCCGGGTGAACCTCGTGGCGCCGACGCTGTACAAGGCGTATTACGGTCTGGCGGTCGTCCTGGCGCGCGCCGGTCGCGCGGAGGAGAGCGCTCGCGAGTTCGCGCGTTACGAGGAGCTCTATCGCGAGGACCAGGAGCGAACCCGTGTCCAGGAGCGCGGCAAGGGCGAGATGGAGCGCGCTCGCGCCTTGCTCCGAGAGGGCGAAGTCGACGCCGCGCTCACGCATCTCGCCAGCCAGGCGCAATCGGCGGACGTTCTCGCGCTCGTCGCGCAAGCGCACGCCCAGGCGGGGCGCAAGCAGGATGCTCTGGCCACCCTCGAGCGTGCGGTGAGCCTGGACCCCGGGCGGGCCGATCTGCGCCGCCTGCTCAACGAGGTTCGGCTCATGCCCCCCGGAGATGGTCAGTGAGGTGGCTCCGATCCGCGCGGTGGGCGCTGCTGTCGGCGTTTTTTCTTGTTCAGAGCGCGGCGGTGGTGGCCGATGACTGCACCGGTCCGCAGCTTCTGTTCGAAGTTGCCGAGAGCTCCGGTATCGAGTTCTTTCACGACCGCGGCGCCACCGGGGGCAAGTACAACCCGGAAACCATGGGCTCGGGGGTGGCCTGGCTCGACTACGACGGCGACGGCTGGCTGGACGCATACCTCGTGCAGTCGGGGCCGTTTCCGCCCGACCGCAGCGCCGGCGCAGCCAACCGGCTCTTCCGGAATCTCGGTGACGGCCGTTTCGAAGATGTCACCACGCGGTCCGGGAGCGGCGACACCGGATATGGCCAGGGCGTCGTCGCCGCGGACTTCGACGGTGACGGTTTCACGGATCTCTATCTGGCGAACTACGGCGGCGATCGTTTGCTCGTGAACCGAGGCGACGGGACCTTCGAGGATCGAACCCGTGACGCCGGTCTGGGAGCGGACGGCTGGAGCTCCTCCGCCGCGCTGGCCGACGTCGACCGCGACGGAGATCTCGACCTCTACGTAGCTCGCTACGTAGAGCACGATCCCGCGGCCGAGCCTTTCTGTGCGAATCCGGACACCGGCGAGCGCTGGTACTGCGACCCCTCGGTCTTCGAAGGCGCATCGGATCTTCTGTATCGCAACCTCGGCCATGGCAAGTTCGAGGACGCGACCCAAGCGAGCGGACTCGGCGGCGCCGACGGCAAGGGGATGGGCGTGCTCATGGTGGATCTCAACGGTGACCGCTGGGTGGACATCTACGTCGCCAATGACATGACCTGGAACTTCTTGTTCGTCAATCGGGGCGATGGCACCTTTGAAGACTCGTCGCTGCTCTCCGGCGCAGCGGTCAGCCGCGAGGGCATGCCCGAGGCCGGAATGGGCGTGGCCGCGGGAGATGTCGACGGCGACGGCGACGCCGATTTGGCGGTGACCAACTACGACGTCCAGACCAACACGCTGTATCGGAACGACGGAGACTTCCGGTTCGAGGATGCCTCGGCCGGCAGCGGCTTCGGCGTGCCGTCGTTCAACATGGTCGGGTTCGGCCTGGCGCTGGCGGACTTCGACCGGGACGGTCATCTCGACGCCTACGTCGCCAACGGTCACACTGTCGAGACCCCGTCGCGCGCCAATGTCTTCTACCGCCAGCCCGACCTCTTGCTGCTCGGAAACGGCCGGGGCGGTTTCACGTCCGAGCCCTGCCGGTTGCCCCCGGAGGGGCCCACGGTATCCCGCGGAATCGCGACCGCCGACTACGACAGTGACGGCGACGCCGACATGGCGGTCCAGAGAAGCGGCGGGGCCCTGGCGCTCCTGCGCAACCAGGCCGACGTCGGCTCGTGGCTCGGCCTCCAGCTCAGCGGTAGGGGAGCCAACACCGGCGGGGTCGGCGCGCGCGCGGAGCTGGTTACCGACCGCGGTAGCCAGGTCCGCTGGGCACTGGCGGGAGATAGCTACCAGTCGTCGTCGGACCCACGCTTTCTCTTCGGCCTCGCCGCGGGCACCTCGGTCAAGCAGCTGCTCGTCGATTGGCCCGGCGGCCGGCGCCAGCTCTTGCCGGCTCCCGAGCTTGGCCGGTACTACCATCTGGTCGAGCCAGAGTGAGGTCGACCGCGCAGAGTGTGCGGTCCCGTTCTTGCAAAGTTTTCGGGTCCGCCAGAGGCCTGATAGCGTCTCCGGCAGTTCGTCTGGGGTACCGTTGGTGAAACAGGAACTTCGATCGATTCGCGCTCTGGTTGTTCTCGCCTGCCTGGCGTCGGCGTCGTTTTCCGCTTCGGGACCGGCGCTGGCCGAGCTGGCTGAGCTCGTGCCGCTCCCCGAGGTCGAGCTCGGGACCTACGACCCGGAAGTGCGGGCGGTGCTCGAGTCGGCGCGCAAGCGGATCGACGAGCTGTCGAGAGCCGACGCGGTGGAACCCGCAAGGCTGGCCGAGGCGTACGGCAATCTGGGCCGCGCTGCCCTCTTCTACCTACAGGGGGAGCTGGCGCGTGCCTCGCTCTCGAACGCAGCCACGCTCGACCCGGGCGAGTTTCGGTGGCACTACTACCTCGGCTCGCACGATCACGACGAGCGCCGGCTGCCCGAGGCTCGCGCGTCGCTGGCGCGCGCTCTCGTGCTTCGGCCCGGCGACGGCGCGACGCTCATCCGTCTGGGCCGCGTGCTGCTGTTGCTCGACGAGCCGGACCGAGCCGCCGAGGCGTTCGAGTCGGCCCGCGCCAAGACGCAATGGGTGGCAGCGGCTCTCTACGGGCTCGGCAGATGCGCCGCTCAGCGCGGTGAGCCAGAGGTCGCCGTAGGCTTCTTCGAGCAGGCTCGCGAGCTGCAGCCCGAGGCCGCCGAGATCCGGCAGCAACTGGCAATGGCCTATCGCGACGCGGGCAAGCCGGATGCGGCGCGCGCGGAACTGGCGGTGCGACCCGGCGGCGAGCTGATCTTTCCGGACCCATTGGTGGAATCCCTCGGGCTGGAGTTCGCCAACAGCGCCGTCTATCGCGGCCTCGCGGCTCAGAGCGCGGGGCGCCTGGAAGAGGCGGCCCGCGAGTACCGCAAGGCGGTAGAGGGCGATCCGGAGAATTCGGCCTTTCGCCAGGCCCTTGGCGACGTCCTGGTGACTCTGGGAGACAAGGATGGAGCGGTCCGGGAGCTCCAGGAAGCCGCGCGGCTCGACCCCGGAGACGCGATGGTGCGGGTTTCTCTCGGCAGAGCCCTGGCGCAGCGCGACGGGTTCACTACCGAGGTCGCCGAGCAATTCGAGGCAGCCCGAGAGGTCGGCCCGGATTTGAAGGAGGCGCGAATAGGCCTCGGCCAGGCCCTCTCCCGGCTCGGCCGCTTTGCCGAAGCGGTCGCTGAGTTCGAAGTGGCGGTCAGAGCCGATCCGGATGACGCCGCCGGCCGACTGCTCCTGGGCGAGACGCTGCTTCTGCTGAATCGAAACGAGCAGGCCCTGGAGCAGCTCGCGCTGGCCGTCGAGAGCTTCCCGGACCGGCCCCAGGCGCTTGTCAACTACGGGATCGCGCTGTCGAGAACGGGAAACGCTGAGGGCGCCGCCGAGGTGCTCCGGAAGGTCATTGACGGCGACGCCAGTACCCGGCAGAAATCACTGGCGCATCTCGAGCTCGCCGAGACCCTGGATCGGCTCGGGGACTCGGCGACGGCTCTGCTTCACTATCGCAGCGCCGCCGACCTCCTGCCGGAGTACAAGCCGCCGCAGCTCGGCCTGGCCCGTGCTCTCAACCGGGCGGGGCGCCACGGCGAGGCCGCCGAAACCTACGCTCTCGTTCTGCTGGTCGATCCCGACGATGTGGGAGCGTTGGGCGAGAGAGCCCGGTCGCTAGCCGCGGCCGGCCGCGTCGACCTGGCGGTCACCGAGCTGGCGAGAGCGAGATCTACTCTCGTCGAGCCGAGCGCTCGCGCCGAGATCGGCCTGACGCTCGCCGGTCTTCGGCAAACGGCCGGACAACACCAGGAAGCGGCCGAACTGCTGCTCGAAGTGGTGGCGGAAGCACCGGATTCAAAGGACGCGCATTTCAACCTGGCGGTCGAGCTCGGGAGGCAGGGGAATCACGACGCGGCCATCGGGCATCTGAAGCGGGTCGTCGAGATCGACCCGGAGGACGTCGAGGCGCGGTTGGTGCTGGCCCAGCTCTGGGCCGGCGGCGGGCGGTTCGCGGAGGCCCGGTCGACCCTGGAGGTAGCGCACGGCCGGCTGCCCGAGAATCTTCCGGTCGCCCGGGCGCTCGCCTACATCCTGGTGGGGAGCCCCGACCGCGCGGTGAGGGATCCAGAGGCGGCTCTGCCGGTGGCACGGCGTCTCTACGAGGCCCGGCCGGCCGCCGAGCATGCCGCGTTGGTTGCGGCCGCGCTCGCGGGGTCCAAGCGCCTCGAGGAAGCCGTCGAGTGGCAGACGCGAGCGGTCTCCGAAGCCGAGGCCGAAAAGCTGCCGGAGCGGCAGCTCGAGCTCATGCGCAAGGATCTGGCCCGCTACAAGCAGGGGACCTAGGCTCCGGTGGTGGAGTCTCCTCTGGAGGCCGCGGAGGTCGCGCAGGGCGGGATGCCCGGCTCTACCCGAGCGGTGCCGGTAGTCGCTGTGCTGGGCGCGATCCTGCTCTCCGCGGTTTCGAGCCGTCCGGCGGCGTCGCAGGGAGCCCGGCCGGCTTTCGAGGAGGTAAGCGCGGCAGTCGGGCTGAATTTCGTTCACGACAATGGCGCCAGCGGCGCGCTCTACCTGCCGGAGATCATGGGCCCTGGAGGCGCGCTGCTCGACTACGACCGCGACGGTGATCTCGACGTCTACCTGGTGCAGGGGCACCGGCTCGGACCGGGCAAGTCGGCGGGCGCGATCGATCGGCTCTACCGAAACGACGCGTTGCCTTCCGACGGACCGCCGGGCGACCGGTTTCGCTTCGTGGACGTGACCGCGACCTCCGGCATCGTTCCTTCCGACTACGGCATCGGAGCCGCGACCGGCGACTTCGACAACGACGGGTGGATGGATCTTTACATCTCGAACCTGGGCGCGAACCAGCTGCTGCGAAACAACGGCGACGGCACCTTTTCGGACGCGACCATCCAGGCGGGCGTGGAGGAGGACCGCTGGAGCGTGACCGCGACCTTCTTCGACTACGATCGCGACGGCTGGCTCGATCTCTGGGTGGTCAACTACCTGGACTTCCAGATCGCCAGGCGCAAGCACTGCCTGAGCCCCACGGGCGCTGCCGACTACTGCGATCCCAATGCCTATGAGCCGGTGACCGACAGCTTGTTCCGCAATCGGGGCGACGGCACTTTCGAGCGCGTCTCCTCGAAGGCGGGGATCGACCGGCAGGCGGGCGCGGGGCTGGGAGTCGTGGCCGCCGACTTCAACAACGACGGCTGGCTCGATGTCTACGTGACCAACGACGGTATGCCGAACCAGCTGTACGTCAACGGCGGCGACGGGACGTTTCGTGAGGATGCGCTCTTTGCCGGCTGCGCGGTGAGCGGCGAGGGCGCGAGCGAGGCCTCAATGGGTGCCGCGGCGGCCGATCTCGATAACGACGGCGATGAGGATCTTTTCCTGACCCACCTGACCAAAGAAACCAATACTCTGTATGTCAACGACGGCAGCGGCTTCTTCAAGGATGGGACCGAAATAGCCAAGCTGGGCGTCCCGAGCTGGAACTTCACTGGCTTTGGCACCGGTTTTCTGGACTTCGACGCCGACGGTTGGCTGGATCTCCTGGTAGTCAATGGCGCCGTGACCTTCTTTGCTTCCGGTAACGAGCGACGGCTGGATCAGCCCAACCAGCTCTACCGCAACCTCGATGGCAGACGCTTCGAGCCGGCCGAGGCCGAAACCGGTGTCTTTGCGGTTGAAGAGGTCAGTCGCGGCGCGCTTCTGGGCGACATCGACGGCGATGGCGATACCGATGCCATCGTGCTCAACAACGCCGGGTCCGCGCGGGTGTTGCTCAACCGGCGCGCCGACGGTCGCGAGTGGCTGGGGCTGCGAGTGCTCGGCAAGGGCTCGCGGCGGGATCTTCTGGGCGCGCGGGTCGAGCTTCGCCGGAGCAGCGGGGCAAGCCTCTGGCGAAGGATCCATTCCGATGGCAGCTACGCGTCGGCGGGGGATCCGCGGTCCGTCTTCGGCCTGGGTGGTTCAGCGGATCTCCAACCTCCGCAAGAGCTGATCGTCCACGCTCCCGGAGGTCGCGTGGTCCGCCTTGGCGAGCCGCCAGCGGGTCGGTACCTCGAGGTTTTCGTTTCCGATTGACCTCGAGGCCGCGGATCAATCTCCCTATCCGGCGCGTCGAAGGGCGAGAAGCTCTTGATCCGCAGGCCACTTGGCGAGCGCCTCGTCGAGCAGGCGGTTGGCGCCGGCGCTGTCTCCCGCCGTGCGTAGCGTTCGCGCTGCTTCGGCGTTTGCCGCCGGCGAGGGAAAGAGCGTGAGCATTCTTTCGAGAGTCGCCGCCGCCTGGCCGCGGTCGCCCTGGAACAGGCGGACGAGAGCCAGACGACCGTAGGCTTCGAGATCCGACGGGAAGAGCTCCATCTCTCTCTGGTAGGCGGCGGCGGCCTCCTCCAGGCGTCCCATCCGCGCGAACGCGCTGCCGCGCAGGAAATGGAGTCCGCTGAGCTCGTCGGTGGTATCCAGGTCCAGCGCTTCCTCGAGGGCACGGCCGGTGACCGAAAGAACTTCCTCCGGCCGGTTCTGGGCGAGCCGCAGCTCGCCTTCGGTGATGAGCGGACCTAGTCGAACGCCCCGTCCTGCCACTGCCTCGGCGACGAAAGTCTCTGCGGCGACCAGATCTCCCTGGCGGATCGCGATCTGCGCCAGAGTGTCGCGAGTGAGCTCGTGGCGGTCGGCGGCGAGCTCGGCGTAGCCGCGCGCCTCCTCGAGCCGTTTGAGTTTGAGCAGAACGGTAGCGATGGCTCCCGCCACCTGCGGCGCGCCTCCAGAAAGCTCCATCGCTCGCTCGAACGGTTCGAGACTCTCCTCCAACTTGTTCTGGGCGGTGAGAGTGTGCCCGAGCTGCTCCCAGGCGTCGACCAGGAGCGGGCTTTCGGCCAGTACGGCTCGAAACTCGGCTTCGGCTTCCGGATAGCGGCGTTCCTCGTAGTAGGTGAAGGCCGACTTGAGGCGCCGCAGGTGGTGGATCTGGCTCTTTGGATCGGCTCGAGGGCCATCGTCCCCGCCGCCTCTCGCGGTACCGATGTAGCCGAGCGCCGCCAGCTTGCGGCGGGTCTCGTCGTCTTCTTCCAGAGGTTCTGCGATCTCGCGGTCGAGCGAGTCGAGGTGCGCGCGCAGTTGTGCCGCCACGTCGCGCTTCGAGCGCACGAGGTTGTGGCGCTCGCCGGGGTCACTGGCCAGGTCGTAGAGCTCGGGGTCGGGTCCGTAGATGAAGTGGTAGGGGAAGTCGATGAGCGAGTAGAGCTCGCTCCAGCCGAAGTGGAGGCGCGGAAACACCGTCTCGCCGTACAGCGGATCTTCTGGCATGCTCGGCTCCTCGAAGAGCGGGCGGCCGTCGAGCCCGGCGGTCGATTCCAGGCCGAGCAGCGCGAGCACGGTGGGGAACACATCGACGAGGCTCACGGCGCGTTCGACCCGGGTTCCGCCATCGTGGTTGCCGGGCAGCTTGAGAAGCAGCGGCACCTGCAGAACCTCTCGATAGAGGAGCAGACCGTGCTCGTAGTCACCGTGATCGTTCAAGCCCTCGCCGTGATCGGAGAGCAGGATGATCAGGGCACGATCGTAGACGCCGAGCCCTTCGAGCCGGTCGAGGAGCTGCCCGACGATGGCGTCCGCCACGGCGACCTCGCCGTCGTACGGCGATGCGTAGGTCGTGTCGTAGGGCGGCGGAGGAGCATGGGGCGTGTGCGGCTCGTAGATGTGGAAGAAGAGAAAGAACGGATCGTCGGCTACCTCGCCAAGCCAGTCCGAAGCCGCCGTCAGGGTCTCGAAGCCCGAACGCTGCATGCCGCTCAAGAGCGCACGCGGCGCCATGGTGATGCGATCCTCGTAGAGATCGAAACCCGCACTGAGGCCCGCGGTTCCGCGCAGCACCCACGACGAGACCGCCGCTGCGGTCCGGTAGCCGGCCTCGTGGAGCACTGTGGGCAAGTAAGCGATCGAGTCGGCCTCGAGCCGGTAGCCGGCGTTGTCCCGTACGCGATGGCCCGGGGGATCGAGGCCGGTCAGCACCGACACGTGAGCGGGCAGCGTGAGTGGCACCGGCGTGTAGGCATGCTCGAAGACAACGGCGTCGGCGGCGAAGGCGTCAAGCGCCGGAGTCGCTACACTTTGGTAACCGTAGGCTGGAAGCCGGTCGGAACGCAGGGTGTCAATCGAGATCAGGACAACCGGCGTGCCGGGAGGCAGAGCAGCCGGCGCCGACGGCCCGGATGGGCTCTTGCTCGACTCGCGTTGACCGCAGGCAAGGACCCACAAAACAGCGGCGCAGAGTACGCTCGCCCGCAGCGCACGGCGTCGAGCGCGTCCAGCCTGGACCCTCAGGGACAAGACCGGCGAGCTATTCGCCGCCGTCGAGGTACTTGAGAAACTCGGCGGCTTCAGCAGCACGCGGGCCGTCCGGCCGGAGCTCGAGCAGCTTGCGGAAGTCGCTCGCCGCGCGCTCGTTCTCGGTCTTGTTCAGGAGCACCAGACCGCGGTAGTAGTAGGCGTCCGGATTGTCGGGGAAGTTCTTGACCACCCGGTCGAACTCGGCCAGGGCCTCGTCGAGCTCCCTGTTGTTGTAGTAGTCGATGCCGACGTTCAGGTAGGCATCGGCAAAGAGGACCTCACCCTCGGGGAGGCGATCCATGTAGACCTTGGCCTCCTGTTCGCGGCCGGCCCCAACGAGCAGGCTACTCAGGAGCTTGAGGGCGTCCACATACTCCGGATCGACCTCGAGTGCGCGGAGAAGCGTGGCCTCGGTCTCTTTCTGGTTGTCTTGCTGATAGTACGAGCGGGCGATACCCATCAGGACCCCGGGCTGGTTCTCGGGCTCGAGATCGACCAGCGCTTTCTCGTACGCCGCCCGAGCCTCCGCGGTCTTGCCCTCGGCCAGAAGGGAGTTGCCCAGTTCAAGCTCCTCCATGACCCTGGCGCCCGCGGCTTCGCGAATCACCTCTTCGGGAATCGGCTTGAGGTTGACGGTGATTGGCGGGTTGGCCTGGAACTGGTTGAGAGGGAACTGTCCTTCGGAGATCAGATAGCCTTCCATCTCGATCTTGACCAGCCAGTTGCCGCCGGCAAGACCGAGGTAGGCCCATTTGCCCTTCTTGTTCGTCAGCATGGCGGGCGGTCCCGATTCCTCCCCCCGCCCGGTGCTCAGGGTGACTTTGGCGCCCTCGACCGGATCGCCGTCCGGGTCCAGCACGGTGCCCTGGACACGTCCCCTGCCGGTCCAGTCCTGGGCCTGGGCTGGGGCGAAAGATCCCGTCAACAGGCCGATTGCGGCGACCAGGATCGTAAAAGTACGCATAGCTCGCATTCGAATCTCCTTGAGAGTGTCGCAGCAAACGGCCAGCTCCACGCCAATCGTCGACTGCAAGCAGTGTACCAATAAGAAAGGCCGGGGAGCGAGCCCCCCGGCCTTTCAGGTTGATGATTAGAAGAGTCGCCTAGCGCCAGTTCAACCGGACGCCGAGGCGGACGACCCGCGGTGACATCGTCTCCTCGATGTGCTCGGCATTACCCGAAGCGAGGTTATCGAACCGCTGCAGGACAAAGGTCTCATCGAGCACGTTGAAGGCATCCAGGCTGAAAGTCAGGCTGGTGTTGCCCGTGGTCGCGAACTCCTTGTCAAGTCGCAGATCGACCGAGAAGATGTCGTCGTTGCGGAAGGTGTCAAACGAGGGCGTCGCCAGGATTCTACGGCCGATACCGTCGTCGCCGGTCACAGACCGGTAGTACGGAATCGGGTAGCCCTCACGAGCCGTGATGTTACCGGCTACGTTGAATCCCCACGGACGGTCGGGAGCGACCTGGTAGAGACCGTTGAGATTGAACTGCCAGGAGGACGACAGGAAGATGTCTGTCTTACCCGAGCCACCCGACTGCTCGTTGTAGAGCGAGCCGTCGATGGTGGAGCCGTCCTGGAAACGGTTCGGATCGTC
>CALZIK010000090.1 GCA_945787635.1 Thermoanaerobaculia bacterium
CACCCGAGGCGAGCGCCGCCGGATCGAGCCAGGACGCCGCGAGGCGGCCACCCACGGTCGCGAGATTGGCCGCAAAGGCACCCACGGCGGCCGGTGGATCGAGAAGCGCCGGAGCCCGATCGGCTTCAGCGGCGAGGGTCTGCCGCTCGACCTCACCCGCCCCCGGCTTGCAGGACGAGATGGCGACACAGCACAGCACGGCCAGCACCGACAACCGTGCCGCGATGCGAGTCCGGTTCATTCTCGAAACGGCGCCTAGCCGGCTTCGATGACCCCGCAAGCCAGCCGTGAACCGGCCGCTCCGGTCGGCTGCGAAACCAGGTCGTCGGCCATCTCGTGGAGAATCACCCCCCGACCGTTCACCGAATTCGCACCTTCGCCGAGGGTGATCAGCTCCGAGCTGATCTCGAGATGAGCGGAGCCATCCTCACCGATCTCGATGTTGCCCAGATCGCCCGCGTGTCGCTCAGCGTCGTCGGGGCTCCCGTGAACCGTGTCCGCCGGGTTGAAGTGACCACCGGCGGATTTGAAGTCCTCCGAGCTGCAGTCACCGACCTCGTGAATGTGAAACCCGTGCATTCCAGGCGGCGCGCCCTCGATGTGCGCTGTGATCGTGACCACGTCGCCTTCTTGCGAGAACATGACCATGCCCGACACGGTCATGTCGCCGCGCGGAGTCAGGGTCGCCATCGCCGTCATCGGCTCGGCCATCGAAGCCTCTGCCATCGGCGCCGTCTGGGCCGACTCGGGAGCTACTTCCGCCTTCTTGGCGCAACCGGCCGCTACCAGCACCGGCACTACCGCCAGCGCGATCATCTTCATCCAATTCAATCTCGTCATTGTCAGGTCCTCCTAGAAACGAGCCGCTAGTCTACACCTCGCGGCAGACGAAGGACCGGATCATCCGTCGGCGCTTTCGACCAGCTCGAGGCGAATACGCATTCCATTGCGCGTCACCACGATTTCGAGCGGAACCGCTTGCTCGTCGTCGACCAGGACGAGATCCATTTTGCCCTTCCACACGGGTCGGCCCGGTTTGTTGAGGCCGCGGATGGCGTACGAGCGGGTGGAGACGGTCCGGCCACGCCATTCGGCGTTGCCCCGCCCCGAGGGCAGAATCTTTACCGGGTTGAGCTGGCCACTCGACCAGATCTCGGCTTCGGCGGCTCGGGTGGGAAGCTCCCGCCTGAGAAAGTAGATCGAGGAGGCAAGGTCCAGCGCGTCGATGCCCTCGGCTTCGCGCTCCTTGCGCTTTGATTCGCCCCGGAATCTCTGTGCGGACCACGCTCGAACCGTGCGCTTTCCCGACGGATCGATCTCGGAGCCGTACAGCCAGTACTCGCCCTTGTCGCCCTCTTGCGAGGAGATCCGCAGCTCGGTAACCAGCCGGTCGCCGGCGCGTTGCTCGGTCGTGAGCCGGCCTTCTCCGCGGCCGGGAACGAAGATTCGCGCCACGACACCCTTGAAGCCCCCGAGAGTCCAGCGGTAATCGAACTGTTCCACGGCCCGGAGGGCTGGATCGGGCGCACCCTCGGCCCCGCGGGCATCAGCGGCTGACAGCCCAGAGACTAAGGCGAGTAGAAACAGAGCACGAACGATCATCGCAGCGCTGGTCAGAAGCAAGAAGCTCGCCACGTCGCGGTGGGTTTGATCGGCTCTGTGCTAGCCTTTCGCGGCCCGAAATCCAGCCCCGGCCGACTCCCACGGAGGACTCTCATGCTTCGCTGGTTAGCCACCGCCTTCATTGCTCTAGCGCTCCCGCCCTTGGCTCTCGCCGAGCTCAAGCCTCCAGGAGAGTATCTGGGTCATCAAGTCGGCGCCGACCGCAAGCTCGCACCCTATCCCAGAGTTCTCGAGTACCTCGAGCAGGTCGCGGCCGAGTCCGACCGCGTTTCGATCGACAAGCTCGGACAATCGACGTTGGGCAACGAGATGTGGGCGGTGGTGCTGACGTCGGCTTCGAATCAAGAAAACCTCGACCGCCAGCGCGAGCTATCCCGCCGCCTGGCCAGCGGCGCGCGTCTAGAACCCGACGAGGCCGACAAGCTCTTCTCCGAGGGCAAGGCCCTGGCCCTCGTCACCTGCACGATTCACTCGACCGAGGTGGGTTGCACCCAGATGGCGATGGAGTTCGTGCACGACTTCGCCACCACCGACGACCCCGATCGCAAAGCGTGGATGGAAGACGTGATTGTGCTCCTGATGCCTTCGATCAACCCCGACGGTCAGGTCCTGGTCGTCGACTGGTACGAGAAGCACCTGGGCACCGAGTACGAGGGCGGACGGATGCCCTGGCTCTACCATCACTACATCGGCCACGACAACAACCGGGACTTCTACATGCTGACTCAGAAGGAGTCCCGAGTCGTCAACCAGGTTCTCTACCATCGCTGGTTTCCACAGGTGTTCCTGGACGAGCATCAGATGGGCTCGACCAGCGTGCGCATGTTCGTGCCTCCGCAGACCGATCCCCTGGCCGAGGAGATCCACTCGCTGATCTTTCGCCAGGCCGACCTGATCGGCACCAACATGTCGTACCGCCTCGAAGAGGCCGGCAAGCTCGGCGTCGGCCACAACATGATCTACGACAGCTACTGGCCGGGCGGGACTCGCAACACGGCGTGGTGGAAAAACGTCACCGGGCTTCTGACCGAGGTCGCCAGCGTGCGAATCGCGACGCCCATCTACGTGGACCCGGGCGAGCTGCGCGGGGGAAGCAAGGGACTCCCCGAGTACAAGCGTCGGGCCAATTTTCCTTCACCGTGGCCCGGCGGCTGGTGGCGACTGCGCGACATCGTCGACTACGAGCTCATCGCCACCTGGGGCCTGGTCGAGTCGTGCTCTCAGTATCGAGAGGAAATTCTCCGGAACTTTCATCGCATGGCTCGCGAATCGGTCGAGGCCGGAGAGAGCCGCGCCCCCTACGCCTGGATCCTGCCGCCGGAACAGCACGATCCGGTAGCGGCTTCCCTCCTGATCGACCTGCTGCTGCGCCACGGCGTGCGCGTCGAGGTGGCCAGGGAGAATTTTCGCGTCGGCCGTACTACCTATCCGGCAGGCACCCAGGTCATCCCCGCAGGACAAGCCTATCGAGCGTTTCTTCTTGCCATGCTCCGGCCGCAACGCTATCCCGAGATCCGGCCCTATGCCGGCGGTCCGATCTTTCCGCCCTACGACGTCACTTCCTGGTCGCTACCGATCTCGATGGGAGTCGACGTGGTGGAGAGTCCGGTGCCTTTGAGCGGCCACTTCGCCGAGCTCACCGAACCTCTCTGGCCCGGGGGAGCGATCGAAGGGACGATCTCTGCGCAGGGCGGTTACCTCATCTCGCATGCCGCCGACTCGGCCTTCACCGCAATGAACCGCTTGCTCGCAAGCAAAAACCCGGTCTTCTGGCTGGGAGTCGCCGCAGCCGAATCGGTGGGCGGCGCTCCGGGCGACATCTACCTGCCCGCCAGCGGCGCCGACGCGGCGCGCCTGATACGGCTTTCAACCGAGCTCCATCTCCCGATTCGATCCCTGTCCCAGCAGCCCTCGGGCGCCAGCCATCGGGTGAACCGCCAAAGGGTAGGCCTGTTCAAGCCCTGGGTCGCGTCGATGGACGAGGGCTGGACGCGCTTTCTGCTCGAACGCTACGAGTTTCCCTTCGTGAATCTCTCCAATCAAGACATCAAGACCGGCGGGTTCGCAAAGCAGACCGACGTGCTGCTTCTGCCGGACGTCGAAAAGTCGATCATCGAAAAAGGAGAGCCGAGCCGAGCCAATGCCCGTCGGTTCTTCTCGCCGCTCCCGGGTGACTACGCCGGCGGGGTCGACAAGGAAGGCGAGGAGAAGATCAAGGAATGGGTGCGCGCAGGCGGCACGCTCGTCGCTCTCGATTCCTCGACCGAGTTCGCCATCGACCTCTTCGAGCTACCGGTCCGCAACGCGCTCAAAGATGGCGAGGTGTCCGCGCCCGGAACCCATCTGCGCCTCCTGGTCGACAACCGGCACCCCCTCGGATATGGCATGCGGCCTGAGGAAGCCGCGTATTTCGCCGACTCGCCCGCATTCCAGACTTCAATTCCGGACGCCCGATTCGAACGCTGGGTCGTGGCTCGCTACCCCGATCATCGCGACGACATCCCGATTTCCGGCTTCATTGAGGGCGCCGAGCATCTCGAGCGAAAAGCGGCCGCGGTCGAGTACTCGGTCGGCGAGGGCCGAGTGATCCTGATCGGCTTCCGAGCCCAACACCGCGCCCAGCCCCACCGAACATTCAAGCTCCTGTTCAACGCCCTCATGCGAAGCGGCCTGGCCGAGACCGACCTGTAAGAGTTGCCGCAAGAGCGCCGACTCCGGTAGCATCGAACCGATCCAAGTGGGGAGTTGTTGAATTGATCCGACCGGCCTGCGCTGCCTTGGCAGCCATCGTGTTGTTTTTCGCCGCGAGCCTGTCGCTGACGATCGCCCCCGCGGCCCGAGCCCAGTGCCTCGATCGCGCAGCCTGTGAAGAGATTCGAGCTGAGATCTCGAAGCTGAGACCCGATCTCCGGAGCGCGCGAAAGGAGCTTCAACAGCTCCGGCGGGCGCTTCGGGCTCTGACTCCAGGAAGCGATCGCTGGCTCGCCAAGCGGGAGGTGGCGAGGGAAGCCCGGAGAGCCTACCGGGCTCTGCACCGTGAGGTGAGAGCCCTCGTTCAGGACTACCGCCACCAGGGCTGCCCGAGCTGCTAGAGGGCGCCGGCGAAGAACTCGATCGACTGGCCGTCCGTGGACTCCTCCTCGAGGTCCGCGAGCTCGAGTGTCTTAGGATGAGAGCGTGGCATTTTTGGGCAACACCGTTCGAGGCTGGGGCGGCACCCAGGCGGCCGGCCGCGAGATCCGCAGTGAAGACCTTCCGGCGATCACACGTGGCGCTTCCCTGACACGCGGCCTCGGCCGCTCGTATGGCGACTCGTCTCTGCCCGCCCCAGACGTGAGCTCCATCCCCGGGTCCGCCCTGGCGAACCGGATTCTCTCCTTCGACGCCGGAGCGGGAGTGCTCCGAGCCGAAGCCGGCCTTACCATCGGCGAGATTCAACGCCTTTTCCTGCCGCGAAAGTGGAGCTTTCCGGTTCTGCCGGGCACCCAGTTCGTCACCCTCGGCGGCGCCGTCGCCGCCGACATTCACGGTAAGAACCACCACGTCGACGGCACGATCGGCAGTCACGTTCGCGCCCTCACGCTCCGGACGGCCGACGACTCGGTGGTCGAAAGCTCACGGGAGGAGAACGAAGATATTTTCCGCGCGACCCTCGGCGGAATGGGGCTCACTGGCCACGTCCTGGAGGTGGAGGTGGCGCTCAAGCGCATACCGTCCCCCTGGATCTGGGCGGAGAGCGAGCGGGTGCCCAACCTCGACGAGTTCATCCGGTCTCTCGCCGAGGCCGCTCGCGACTGGCCCTACACGGTCGGCTGGATGGACGCCCTGGCCCAGGGCGGCGATCTCGGCCGCGGGATCCTGATGCGCGGCCGGTGGGCGGAGCCAGCCGAGGCCCCCGTCCACCCTCCTCGACCGAAACCGCGGGTCACCGTTCCCTTCAGGTTGCCCGGCTGGACTCTCAACTCCTTCTCGATGCGCGCATTCAACGCTCTTTACTTCCGCCGCCACCCCAACCGCACGAAGCGCGGGATCGTCCACCCGGAAAGCTTTTTTCACCCACTGGATGCCGTCCGCCATTGGAACCGTGTCTACGGACGGCGCGGCTTCACCCAGCATCAGTGCGTCCTGCCGGAAACCGAGAGTCCGGGTGCCACGCGACGTTACCTCGAAGCTCTCGCCCGGGGACGTCTCGGATCGTTTTTGTGCGTGATCAAGGACTGCGGGCCTGAGGGAGAGGGCTTGCTATCCTTCCCGCGCCCCGGCATTTCGATTGCGGTCGACCTTCCCATGCGCTCCCGAACCCAGGAGATCATCGACGAGCTGAACGAGCGCGTCCTGGCCGAAGGCGGGCGGATCTATCTGGCCAAAGACGCCCTCTCCCGGCGCGAGCACTTCCAGGCGATGGAGGGCCGGCTCGACGCGTTTCGTATCATTCGAAAGCGCTGGGATCCCGCCGGCCGCCTCAAGAGCGCCCAATCGGTCCGCCTGCTCGGAGACCCGGTGTGAGGGTGGTGGCTCTCGGCGCGACGCGCGGCATGGGCCGTTCCCTCACCCGCCTCATGGCCGAGCGCGGCGACCGCCTGTTTCTCCTCGGCCGTGATCCTGAAGAGCTCGCCAAGGCCGCTCGGGATCTCGAGATCCGCGCCGGAAACGATCTCCAGATCGGTTCTGCCCACTGCGATTTGGAAGACCCCGACGGGTTCACGGGCGCGCTCGACCGGGCGGCAGCGACGCTCGGCGGTCTCGATGGCGTGATCGTCACAGCAGGGATCTTCGCCACCCAAGAAGCTCTGGAACAAGACCCGGCGGCAGCCCGTAGGCTCCTTGAAGTCGACTTCGTGCGCACTGTCGAGTTCTGCGAAGAGGCTCGCCGCCGCCTCCTGACCGGGGGCGGCGGCACGCTCTGTGTCTTCAGCTCGGTCGCCGGCGAGCGCGGCCGCAAGCCGGTGGTGCTCTACGGCGCCGCCAAAGCCGGCCTGACCCGGTATCTCGAGGGTCTCGACCACAAGTTCCGAGGCCAGGGTCTGGTCACCGTCTGCGTCAAGCCCGGCTTTGTCAGGACCGGCATGACCGCCGGCCTTTCGGCGCCGCCCTTCGCCGGCGAACCCGACGCGGTGGCTCGACAGGTCCTCTCCGCGATCGATCGCGGCACTCCGGTCATCTACGTCCCGGGCGCTTGGCGCTGGATCATGCTCATGATCCGCAGTCTCCCCCGCGCCGTGATGCGCCGAGTCGGTTTCTGAAAGGGCCAATCGAAAACCGAGCTTAGCGGCCGGTTTTCAGATCGCCCTATCCCTCCGGGTAGGTTCCCTCTCTCTTCTCAGATGTTGCAAGCCGGCCGCCGAAAGGGCAATCATCAAGCCGCACCTCGGGTAGCATGCTCGGACGAAGATGAAAATGCCTGAACTCAAGGGACGTCGCCGAGTCCTGGTCTGGCTGGTCAGGGGCTTCGGTTCGCTCTGGGCGCTCGGCGCCGCATGGGTGGCCGCGGCGTTCGTCCATCCCCCTCAAGGCGGTCGTGGCCTCGCAGAATCGAGTCTCGACGCGGGCTCGGCCGACACGTTGCAGGTCGGACAGGGCCGCCTCGTGCGGCACGGGCGTCAACCGGTCTGGGTGGTCCGAACCGGCGAAAAGACTTTCATTGGCATATCCGGGGTTTGCACTCATCTTCATTGCATCCTCGACTGGAACACCACCACGCGAGCGCTCGACTGCCCCTGCCACGCCGGCTCGTTCGACCTGAGCGGCAACGTCCTCTCCGGTCCGGCGCCGGTACCCCTCGAGCGATATTCGGTAGAAACCCGATCGGGCCGGCTGGTGGTCAATCTCAATCGCGCATGAGCCAGCATCCAAAGAGGCTGCTCGACTGGCTATCGAGGCGCCTCAACCTCACCGAGGTCTTCTCTCTTCTCACCTCCTACGGTTTCTTCTACACGGAGATCGACTCTCGAAAGCCGCTCGCGGAAGCGCTCGAAGAGGCTCTGGAGAAACCGGTCCCTTCGTACAGCAATTGGCCGAGGGTGCTCGGACTGATCGTGCTGGTGCTGATGACGGTCGAGATTCTCACCGGAGGACTGCTCGCCCTTTACTATCTACCCACGCCGCAAAGCGCTCATGCCAGCGTCGGCGTGATTCTTCAGGACGTCGGCTTCGGGGCGCTGATTCACCAGGCCCACTTCTGGGGCGCACAGATGCTCATCGCCGTGCTGCTGTTGAGGCTGGGACGGTTTTTTGTCCAGCGCGTCTACCGGCGACCGCGAGAGCTGGTTTGGGTCTTCGGAATCCTCTTGCTGCTTGTGTCACTTCAGGCCGATCTCACCGGCAGAATGCTGCCCTGGACGACCACCTCCTACTGGTCCAGCGTGCGAGCGATCGAAGTGCTCGCCACAATCCCCGTGATTAGCAACATCATGCTGTTTTTCACCGGCACCAGCGGCGCTTTTCTTTCCGAGGTCACCTTGATTCGCGGCTACATTCTCCACATCGTCGTTCTTCCGCTGCTGGCCATCGTCTTGATCTACTTCCACTTCTCCACGGTCCGACGAGTCGGCTTGAGCGGCGAAGCGAGTACCGCAGGCATGCCCGGCCGACGAGCGTTTCGCGCCCATCTCGCGAGCCTGGCGATTATCTTCGTGCTGCTTCTCGGAGTCCTGATCACCCTGGCCGTGCTGGCTCCCGAACCGTTCGAGATCAAGGCGGACCCTTTCTCGACACCGCCCGGCATCGATCCACCGTGGTATCTGCTCGCACCGTTCGGCCTGCTCGAGATGACCGCCGATTTCCTGCCACGTTGGATCGTCGGGCTGGTCATGCTGCTTGCAACCACGGCTCTCGTCGCGCTGCCTTTTCTGTCCCGCTCACAAACGGACCCGGGCGCAAGCAGGCGTCCGTTGCTTTGGGCGCTGGCGGTGGCGATGGTCGCGGTATGGGTGGTGCTGACGCTGTACGGAGCGAGAATGGCATGACTTCGAGGTCTCTCAGGATCCTGGTTCTGTCCCTCGCCGGAATCGCCTGCTCCTTGCCCTCGTTCGCCGCCGGAGCCAAGGAAGCTTGCGGCAGCTGCCACCCGGAGAATCGGGTCGAGACCGAGCCGAGCGTTCACCTGGCCGAAGGCGTGACCTGTGTCTCGTGCCACGGCGGCGATCCGGAATCCCTCAGGGTGGAGACCGCGCATCGAGGGGACTTCCGTCCCCTGACCAACCGACTGCAATCGCCGGCCATGTGTGCCCAATGCCATTCCGACCTCGCCAAGATGCGGCCCTACAATCTGCCCATCGACCAGTACGCCATCTACCTCACCTCGCAACACGGCAACGCCGTCAGCGCCGGCGATCCTCGTGCCGCGGTGTGCAGTGACTGTCATGGTTTCCACGACGTCCGCAAGACAACCGACCCTCTGAATCCGGTCCACTCGGCCAACGTCACCGCAACCTGCGCCGGATGCCACGCCGACCGGGGCCTGATGGCCAAATACGATATCGACCCTGACGTCGTGGCCGAGTATCGCTCGAGCGTTCATGCCCGAGTGCTCCTCGACGAACGCAACTCCGCGGCACCGGACTGCACAAGCTGCCACGGCTCCCACGGACCCACTCCACCGGGTGTCGGTGATATCGACAAGATCTGCGGATCCTGCCATACCAAAACTCGACAGGCCTTTCTGGACGGTCCGCACAATCAGGCCATGCTCGACGCCGGACTGCCGGAGTGCGCGTCGTGTCACTCCAACCACGCGATCCGCCGGTTCGAGGTCGCCGAGATCGAGTCGCTTTGTGCCGACTGTCACGGCGAGGGTTCGGAACAGGCGGCTCTGGGGGCCAAGTTCACCAATCTGATCGAATCGACGCGGGAAGAGCTGGTCGAAGCGGACGGCCTGATCACGCAGGCCCAGCGAGTGCCATTGAACGTCGAAGACCACATCGGGCGGCTCGAAGAGGGGCGCACCTTTCTGACCGAAGCCTTCCCTCAGATTCACTCGGTCTCTCTGGACGCGGTCGAGCGCGTCACCCGACGTTCGCGCAGCATCGGCAGCGAGATCCAACACGAGCTCTACACCCGTTTGGATCGGCGCGTCGCGCACGCCACCTTGGCGGTGTTCTGGTTCTATCTGCTCATGACGGTCGCTATCCTCTGGCGCTACCGGCAGAAGCTCGCCGCGGCGAAGAACGAAGAGACGACGTGAAGATCGGCGCGTTCGGAATCACCGCCTACGCGGTGGGACTGACACTCGGGCTCATCGCGGTCGCGACCTACGGCGCGATGGAGGCGAGCGGAACGCCCGCCTTCTGTGGGTCGTGTCACGTCATGGATCCCTACTACCAATCCTGGAAGGTCTCCTCGCACGCCGACATCGCCTGCGTCGATTGCCACATCTCTCCCGGGATCACCGCCGAGCTGCGCAAGAAGTACGAAGCCCTTTCGATGATAACTCGCTATTTCACCGGAACTTACGGAACAAACCCCTGGGCCGAGGTCGATGACGCCGCATGTCTCGAGTGCCACGAGCGGCGGCTCCTGGTCGGGCGCGAGCTTTTCGGCGACGTTCTCTTCGACCACGGGCCGCACCTGAGCGAGCTGCGGCGGGGCAAGCGATTGCGGTGTACTTCCTGTCATTCCCAAATCGTCCAGGGAAGCCACATCACGGTCACCAGCACCTCGTGCATTCTGTGCCACTTCAAAGGACAGCAGACCGGCACCGGCACGGCTGAATGCACTCTCTGCCACCAGACTCCTCAGCACACCGTCGACGCCGATGGCCTCCAGTTCGATCACGGCGACGTGGCGCGGTTCGGCATGGCCTGCGAGTCCTGCCATACGCCGGCAGCGGCGAGCTCGGGCGGCGTCCCGCGCGAGCGCTGCCTCACCTGTCACAACGATCTCGAGCGACTCGAACGCTACGACGAGGGTGACCTGCTCCACCAGACGCACGTCACCGACCACAAGGTGGAGTGCACCAACTGCCATCTCGAGATCGAGCACGTCGCGCCAAGGCATCTCGAAACGGCTCGCACCGAGTGCGCCACCTGCCACGGCGGCGGCCATTCACCGCAGCGCAGCCTCTACGCCGGCATCGGAGGCAAGGGCGTCGCTCCCATGCCCGACGTGATGTACCGGGCCGGCGTGCGCTGTGAGGGCTGTCACCGGCAGCACGCCGAGGGCGATGCCGGCGAGGCGCCTCTCGCCGGCGAAGTGGCCTGCATGAGCTGCCACGGACCAAGCTACCGGACACTTTTTGGAGACTGGAAGGTCATGATCGAGGAGAGGACCGCGGCGGCGCGCCAACAGCTGGACTCGACCGCCAGACTGCTGGGGGACCAGGCGCCGACGCTGCTCGCCGATGCCCGCCACAACCTCGAGCTGGTCGAGCGTGGCGGTGGCATTCACAACGTCAGGTACAGCCTGGCGCTTCTGCGGGCAGTGCACCTCCAGCAGAACGAGCGTCGCAAGCTCTCCGGAAAACGCGAGGTCTCGCCCCCCTGGCCGGTTCCTCCTTACGAGACCCCCTGCATGGAGTGCCACACCGGCGCGGAGAGTCGAACCCGGAACGCGTGGGGCAAGTCGTTTTCTCATACCCGCCATGTCATCCGTCGGGGCCTCGACTGCGAGAGCTGTCACCGCACGCACGAGGAGCGGGAAGCCAGCACGGAAGGCCATTTGCGCCTCGGCCCTGAAGACTGCCAGAGCTGTCACCACAGCGATTCGGCGCGTGAGTGCGAAAGCTGCCATTCCGGAGTCCGCGATCGCACGTTCAGCGTCGAGCTAGGCGACTTCAGCCATGCGGCTCATGTCGACGACATGGAGATTGCCTGCTCCGACTGTCACGGTACCGCGCCGCGGATCTCGGCCAAGGCCGATCGCGAGCTCTGCGCGGGGTGTCACTAGCATCCGGGCCCACCTGGGCGGGTAGTTTTTCGAACCGGACCGACCCGCCCACCCGGTAGTGGCAGGCGGCCGCGTCTCGGCCCATCATTCCGATGTTAGGTTAGCTCTAGCCCACGAGAGAGGATTTCCCTGAGACTCCCCAGATCGATCACTCTTGTTGCGCTGGCCGTCGCGTCCTGGTTGACCGTGATTGCCGCGGCAACCCTGGCCACGACGCCGCTGTTCGCCCAGGACAGCGAAGAATGCCTCTTTTGCCACGAGGATCCGGATCTCACCGGGGAGCGAGGCGGCCGAGAGATCTCGGTCCACGTCGATCCCGATGTCTTCGCGAAGTCGGTTCACGGCGACTGGGATTGCGTTTCCTGTCACGTCGATCTCGAGGGTGTCGACATGCACGACGACGAAGTCGAGCCGGTCGACTGCGGCAACTGCCACGACGGCGAAGTCGAGAAAATCCGGACCAGCCGCCACGGCAGGCTCCGCGCCGACAACCAGCGTTGGGCGCCCGGATGCGCCGACTGCCACGGCTCGCACGACATCCAAGCCGCCAGCGACGAGAACTTGAAATGCGCCAGCTGCCACGCCACCGAAGCCGGAAGGCAGAGCCGAAGCCTCCACGGCGAGGCTGCCCGCCGTGGCGACGAACTGGCGCCGGGATGCACCGAGTGCCACGGCGGTCACGACATCCTGCCGGCTTCGGACCCTCGCGCCCTGACCGCCGTGATGAATGTCCCGGTCCTGTGCGGACGCTGCCACCGAGAAGGCTCCCCGGTGTCACTCAACCGCGAGATCCACCAGGACCGCGTGCTCGAGAACTACTCGATGTCGATACATGGAGAGGGCCTCTACCGGCAGGGTCTGACGGTCAGCGCCGTCTGCACCTCCTGCCACACCGCCCACGACATCCTCAAGCACACCGATCCGCGCTCGAGCATCCACCACGAAAACGTGGCTACGACCTGCGCCACCTGTCATGGACAGATCGAGCGGGTCCACCGCAAGGTCATCGAGGGACGGCTCTGGGAAGAAGAGCCCGACAAGATTCCAGCCTGCGTCGATTGCCACTCGCCCCACAAGGTCAGGCGCGTTCGCTACCCCGCCGGATCCGCCAACGCCGATTGCCTGTCCTGCCACGCCGATCCCACACTCTCGATGGACAGAGGCGGCGAGACCGTCTCGCTCTTCGTAGACGAAGCGGTCCATGACAGCTCGGCACACGCCGAGACCGCGTGCGCTCAATGTCACACCGACGTGACGCCCTCGCTGACGCGCTCCTGCGAGACAATAGAGACCAAGGTCGATTGCAGCATCTGCCACGCCGAACAGGTGACCGAATACACCGGTGGCATTCACGGGAGCCTCGTCTCCCAGGGCGACCCCGATGCCCCCACCTGCCTCGACTGCCACGGCAACCACGACATCCTCAAGAAGACCGTGCCCGCCTCGCCGACCTTTGCACGCAACGTTCCCAACCTGTGCGCGAACTGTCACCGCGCCGGCCAGCAGGCGGCCGTTCGGATCGAGTCCCAGATCGACGATATCTTCAACAGCTACCTCGACAGCATCCACGGCAAAGGACTGGTGAAGAGCGGACTCTTGGTCACCGCCACTTGCGCTGATTGCCACACGGCGCACGGCGAGCGGCCGCCGACCGACGAGCAATCATCCGTGCATCACGACAACATTGCGGACACCTGCGGGAGCTGTCATCACGGCATCGAAGAGACCTTCAGGACCAGCATTCACTTTTCGTCGGAAGCCGACCGAGAGCACCGGCTACCGAGCTGCGACGACTGCCACTCGTCACATACCATCAGCCGCACCGACCAGCAGGATTTCCGTTTCAGGATGATGGACCAGTGTGGACGCTGCCATGAAACCGAGGCCGAGACGTTCTTCGACACCTTCCACGGCAAGGTCTCACGGCTGGGCTCGGCGGGAGCCGCCAAGTGCTACGACTGCCATGGCACCCACGACATCCTGCCGGCTTCTGACCCCGCCTCGACCCTGGGCCGAGACCGGGTGGTCGATACCTGCGGCAATTGTCACGCTGGCTCCCACAAGCGTTTCGCGGGCTATCTCACCCACGCAACCCACCACGATCCGGACAAGTACCCCTGGCTCTTCTGGACCTTCTGGGGCATGACCGCGTTGCTGGTGGGCACTCTGACCTTCGCGCTGCTTCACACCCTCGCCTGGCTGACCCGGCTGTGGCTCAGTCGCGCGGAATGGCAAGCTCACAAGGAACTCGTCAAGGCCAACAACCAGAAGCTCTACCGCCGCTTCAACCGATTCAACCGGACGCTGCATGTGCTCATGCTGCTGAGCTTCTTCACGTTGGCGCTGACCGGCATGGCGCTCAAGTTCTCCTACATGGCCTGGGCGCAGGTCGTGTCATGGCTATTTGGCGGATTCCAGAGCATGGGAACGCTCCATCGGATCGCGGCCGTGCTCCTGGTCGGTATCTTCCTCTCGCACCTATGGGACGTCTGGCGCAAGAAGCGTCACACCGGCGAAACCTGGCTCCAGATGATCACCGGCCCCCATTCGATTCTCTTCAACAAGCGCGACGTAAAGGAAGTGGTGCAGTCGATTCGGTGGTTCTTCGGCATCGGCCCCAGGCCTCGCTATGGACGCTACACCTACTGGGAGAAATTCGACTACTTCGCGGTCTTCTGGGGTGTGCTGGTGATTGGCTCGACCGGGCTGATCTTGTGGTTCCCCGAGTTCTTTACCTATATCGTGCCGGGCTGGTTCGTGAATGTCGCCACGATCATCCACAGCGACGAGGCCTTGCTCGCGGTCGGCTTCATCTTCACGATCCATTTCTTCAATACCCACTTCCGGCCCGACAAGTTCCCGATGGATCCGGTCATCTTTACCGGGCGGGTGACGCTCGATGAGCTCAAGTACGACAAGCCCGACGAGTACCAGGAGCTGGTCGAGAGCGGTAGGCTCGACGAGCACCTGGTCGATCCGTTTCCCAAGCCCGCGGAGAAGGCAATCCGGGTATTCGCCTACACCGCTCTCACGATCGGGTTGGTTCTGATCGCTCTGATCGTCTATTCAATGCTGTTCGGCTACCGCTGAGCGTTTCCAGCGGGCGGGCCAGAGCCAATCGGCGGATCAGGCCTTGTGTTGCTTCGACATCTTGGGCTCGGGGGCTTTCGGCGGCTCACGCCGGCGAGCCGAGCGGCCGGTCAACCAGGCGGTGTCCATCGGATAGACCGCCGGATCGAAGATCACCGAGTAAAAGTGCCAGACCAGGATGGCGAGAGTCGCGAGGATCGCCTCGTAGAAGTGTACGACCGTCGCCAGGTCTGCGACCCACGTCGGCAGCCACCGCAGTGTCGCCTCCTCGAACCATAGGAGAAACCCTGTGACCGCCATGACCATGGTTCCCCAGATGACGGCCAGGTACTCGGCCTTCTCCACGTAGCCGAGCCACGGCTCGACCGAGGCCGATTCGCGCCGGCCCACCAGAAACAGGACTTTTTCTTTGAACTCGGCCCAGTCCGCGCGGCAGGGCCACATCTCCACGATGCATCGCCTGGCTCGCCTATCGAGAATCACGTGGACAACGTGCACCGCGGCCGCTCCGAGCATGACCACCGCCGCGGCTCGGTGAATCCATCCGCGGAGGCCGAAGATACTCTCCCAGTGTAGGAGCGGTGCCGCCCACCAGGATTCCGGGTACTTCAAGGCGAAGCCGGTGTAGGCGAGAACGAAGAAACTCGCGGCCAGAAGGCCGTGGGCGATACGGAAGCCCGGTGACATTCGCTCCGGCCTGGCCGACCTCGCGAACTCCCTGGCCGGCTCCGGGTGCCGAGCCTTGCGGTAGAGATCGAGGAGATTGTGCACCAGCATTGCGCCGATGGTGACGAAGATCAGTGACAGGTAGAGCTTACGCATCCAGTAGACGGCCGCATGCTCGCTTTGGGTCGGCAAGACATGCACCGGGCCAATCGCGAATCGCCGCCCGGCGCCCGGATGACAGTTCCCACAGGTCTCGGCCAGATTGTCGGCATGGATGTGCGAGGCCGGATCGGATGACGGCAAGATGTCGTGCACGCCGTGGCACGAGGAGCAGCTGGCCACCGTGACGGATCCCGATCGCGACGCCAGCCCGTGAAAGCTGTCGGCGTAGGCCGGCACCTTGTCGCCTGCCAGACCGAACTTGTCGGATAGCCGCAGATCACCGTGGCAACGACCGCAAGTCATCTTGGGGATATTGCTCGCATAGACCGGGGATTCCTTGTAGTCCGGCCCGAGAATCCGATGCTCGCCGTGGCAGTCTGTGCACACCGGCGATTCCTGGATTCCATGCGCGGCAGCGCGTCCGTGAACGCTCGCCTCGAACGCGGCATCGATCTCCTGGTGGCAGCCACCGCAGGTTTCTGGCACACGCTCGCGGTGGACCTTGGAGCTCGGATCGGCCGCCGGCAGAATGTCGTGGGCGCCGTGGCAGCTACTGCACTTGGCGCCGCCGCGGTTCTCGAGCACCGCTCGGGCGTGCACGCTCGCGGAGTAAGCCGCCAGAGGCTGGACCAGGCGCACACCGAGCTTTTCGGCGAGCGCGGTGTTCGCATGGCAGACGCCACAGGTTTCGGCAATCCTGGAAGGGTGAATCGGCGACGCCGGCTCGGTGTGCGAGACCAGACGGTGAACCGGACCGTGACAGACCTGACATCCGCCGCTCGCCCACTCGGCGGCTCCACCTTCTCGGCCATGCACGCTGTTTGCGAGCATCTGCGCCGTCTCGTCATGACAGTCAGCGCAAGCCGGCGTCAGGCCGGTATCGAAATGTCCTTCCTGGTCGGCCCCGGGGTGACAATCCAGGCATTCGGCAAACGCATGAACTGACTCGGTCAAGGCGACGGCCAGTGCCTGTTCTCCGCCTCCGTCGTCGGTCGAATCGTGACAAACCAGGCAATCTTGACTCTCCTGGCCAAGAACCGGGCACCACACCAATAGCAAAGCCGCCAAGAACGAAAAAACTTCGAGCTTACGGCGCTTGCCCCGATTTCCTGTCATCACATCCATGAAACGGCCCTCATGAAACCGACAGCGGCTCTCGGAGTCTCTCGCGATGCCGGCTCGGTAGGGCGCCGCCGATCCATCATCGCGTGCCCTCGTGCCGAAGAACACCCGCCATGAGGTGGTCTTGAGGTGGGCGTCGAATTCGCCAAACCAGCTACCCAAAAGGAGGGCTCCGCCACCACCTCCTTGCGGCTTGGCCCTGCCGTGCAGTCGGGTGTTTCTGGCCGGACGCCAGTTCACTAGCCTCGGGCCAGCCCAAGGTGGCATTTTCGCAACTGTGTTCGGCGATCCACAGCCAATGACGGCTAGGTTCAGAGCATGAATGCATCATTCCAAGTCGCGGTGCGTAGCGCTCACGGCCGCGAGCCGTTTGCATGAGCTAGAAATGAACCGCCCACGAGCCGCCCTTGGAGGAATCGTTGCATTGACTGCCGCCGGCGCACTGTTTGCGCTGTCTCCAAGCTCTCCGCTGCCGCAGCCCGACTGGCTTCCCTGGCGAATCCAACAGCCAATCGCTTTCAATCACAACGTTCACGTCGAGGAGCTCGGCTTCGAGTGCGTGGATTGCCACCTCTACGCGCTCACTTCCGTGCGGGCGACCATTCCCAACATCGAGAACTGCGCCGACTGTCACGAGGAAGCGCAGACGGAATCGCCAGAGGAAGCGAAACTGGTCGAGTACATCGCGGCCGGCGAAAAAGTGCCGTGGCGAAAGATCTACCGGGTCCCGGATCATGTCTATTTCTCTCACCGGCGGCACGCCTCGATCGGAGCCATTGAATGCGAGGTCTGCCACGGTCCGATAGCCGAGCAAGTGAAGCCCGTCGGCCGGCCGTACTGGCGGCCGACCATGGACAATTGCATGGAATGTCACGAGGAGTCGGGTGCCTCGAATGACTGCGTTTATTGTCATGACTGAGCCGCCGGAGCGAGCCGACCGAAACGAAGAGGAATGATCTTCGAACGACGAGATTTTCTGAAGCTCCTGGGAGGCACGGTGGGCACCGTGTCGCTCGGCTCCTGCGGGCGCTTTCTGGTCCCGGACCGGATGGTCGAACAAGCTCTTCGGGGCCCGGGAATCGAGCGCCAGGTCAATACGATCTGCGGCCTCTGCGAGGGCGGGTGCGGCGTCACCGTCCGGCTCGTCGACGACCTACCGGTCGGATTGAAGGGAAACAGCCGGCATCCGCTCAACCGCGGCGGCCTGTGCCCGGTCGGCCAGGCCGGCCTCGAGGTTCTCTACGCGCCAAACCGGCTGCAGGGGCCTCTGCGCCGCCGGCCCGAAGGCAGTTTCGAGGCCACCGGCTGGGAGGAGGCATTGACCGAGATCGCCAAGAGCCTCGGGGACCTCCAGAGCTCGGGCAACGGCCGCCGGGCCGCGTTCCTGCACGGTGAGCCGGGCCAGCTCTTCGACGATCTCGCCCGCCGCTTCATGCAGGCGCTCGGCTCGGCCAACGTCGCTCGCCGGCGAGGCGAGACCGTGCTGCCGTACCGGTTGGCGCAGGGAATCGATCAGGTCCCCGGCTTCGATCTCGCCAACTCCGACCTAGTGCTCTCCGTCGGCCTGGATCTGTTCGAAGACGGCGCGGCTCCAATTCATGCCGTTAGCGCGATGGTCGGCTCCCGCGACCAAGCCAACCGGGCCTCCTTGATCCACATCGGCTCACGGCTCTCGCCGAGCGCCACCAAGGCCGCGGAGCGACTGGCCGTTGCCCCAGGTACCCACGCCGCGGCGGTTCTCGGGATCGCCCACGTTCTGGTGCGCGAAGGCCGCTACGATCGCAACTTCGTCGCCAAGCACACCTTCGGGTTCGAAGACTGGACCGACGATCGAGGCGAGACGCGACTCGGGTTCCGCCGCCTCCTACTCGAGCAGTACTATCCGGATCGAGCCGCCCAACTGAGCGGCTCGGATCCGCGCGCCATCATTCGTATCGCCAGGAGGCTCGCCCGCGCCGAGCGACCGGTGGTGATCTGTGGCGGAGAGGCGACCTCAACCAGCAATGCGACCTGGACGACTCTGGCCGCGCACGCGCTCAACGCACTGCTCGGCGCCTTCGACCGGCCCGGCGGCGTGGCGTTGCCCTCGACCGTTCCGCTCACTCCGCTTCCTCCGTTCAGCGCGGCGGACGGCGCGCCCGCCCAAGATGGAACCGGCCACTCGGGCATCTTCGCCGCTCCAACAGACAGCACGAGCTTCGGAATCGATCCGGTGGAAGCTCTCGCTGGTGCCGACGAATTGGACGTCCTTTTCCTGTCCGGAACCAACCCGGTCTACGACAGCCCGGCCGGCAGCGATCTGAAAAAGGCGCTCGAGCGCATTCCGCTGGTGGTCGCATTCTCATCGTTCTTGGATGAAACCGCTGCGGCCGCCGATATTGTCCTGCCGGTCAGTCTGTTCCTCGAGACATGGCAGGAGTCGACCACCCCCGAAGGCGTCGCGTTCAGCGTCCTGGGCGTCAGCCAACCCGTGGTCTCGCCGCTGTTCGATAGCCGCCACCCGGGCGACGCCCTGCTCGAGCTGGCTCGCCGGGCCGGAGGTGGGCTCGCGACGGCACTGCCCTGGTCCAGCTACGAGGCCTACCTCAAGGAGCGCCTCGAAGGACTCCGAACGTCGGGACAGGGCTCGGTCATTTCGGGATCGTTCGAAGAGTCCTGGGTCCACTTTCTGGAAGAACGGGGCTGGCGTTTTCTGGAAAGCGGCGATCGGGAAGCGTTTTGGCAGGGCTTGGCGCGCAAGGGCGGTTGGTGGAATCCGGTCCTGGCGCGCGGCGACTGGAATCGGATGTTCCGTACCTCGACCGGGCGCTACGAGTTCTTCTCGCTCGAGCTCGAGCGCCACTTGGAAGGACTCGGCAGGTCGGCGGGTGAGTCCGAACCGGAGCCGGCGCTGCGCCGAGGCATCGAGTCTCTCGGCCTCGTGATCGAGGCCAGCGTCGACGAAGCGTGCCTGCCGCACTTCGAGCCGCCCCGGCTGGCCGGCAGCGGCGCTGCGGCCGACGCGCTCACGTTGGTGCCATTTCGGCCGATGACGGGTCGCGGCGACATCGGTGTGGCCTCGCCGATGCTCCTCGAGATGTACGGCTATCCGGTCCTTTCGGGCTGGCAGACCTGGGTCGAGCTGGCGCCCGAAACGGCGCACCAGCTCCATCTCGATGAAGGCGATCAGGTAACGCTCGAGACCGAGGCCTCGCCTTACGAGTCGGCGTTCGAAGCCGTCGTCAAGATCGAGCCGGGGGCCGTGGCGGGCGCCGCTCACGTGCCTTGCGGTCTCGGCAGGGAGGGTTTGGGCGGCGCGGCGGACGGGGTCGGAGACAATCCGGTCCGGATCCTGGCGCGCGACCGCGATTCGGTTTCGGGAGCGCTCGCCACAGTGTCGACACGGGTGCGCTCGACGCTGATCAAAAAGCGTGCGCGCGGCGGCGCGCGACCGCTCGTTGGAGGTCATGGCTGATGGCTCGCTGGGGTATGGCGATCGATCTCGACCGCTGCACCGGTTGCGGAAACTGCATGGCCGCGTGCCACCAGGAGAACAATCTGGCGGCGGTCGGTCCCGAGCAGACTGAGCAGAGTCGTGCCTTTCACTGGATCCGCCTGGTACGCGAGGTCTCTGGCTCGGATGCCCACGCCACGGTGCGCTACACGCCCACGCTCTGCGTCCAGTGTGACGACCCCCCGTGTGTCAAGGTCTGCCCGGTACACGCCACCTATTTGAGCGAAGAGGGCATCGTCGGCCAGATCTACGCTCGCTGCATCGGCTGCCGTTATTGCATGGCAGCTTGCCCCTACAATGCCAAGGTCTTCAATTGGTACGAGCCCGAGTGGCCAGGCGAGCTGAAGAAGAAATCGAACCCCGACGTCTCGCTTCGTTCACATGGCGTCGTCGAGAAGTGCACGTTCTGTCACCATCGAGTGAACCACGCCCGCGAGCAGGCTCGCGCCGAGGACCGCGAGATCCGCGATGGCGAAGTGGTACCGGCGTGCGCGGAGAGCTGCCCGGCGCAAGCCATCGTCTTCGGTGATCTGGACGATCCGGAAAGCATGGTCAGCGCGCGGGCGCGCAGCCCGCGCGCCTATCGACCGCATGAGGACCTCGGCACGAGGCCAAAGGTCTTCTACCTCGAGGAACAGGAATGAGCGCGGAGCACACTGTGCGACCCGAACTGGGGCCAACCGTCTCCCACGATCTTTCCGAGCGAGACATCGACGTGCTGCTGGCTTCGGTCGAGCAGCCCGGCAGCGCTTTTCGGGTGGTTACGACCGTGCTCGTCCTGATCATCCTGGGGGCGTGGGTTCTCTTCAGCCGCCAGATTCTGTACGGCCTGGGCGTGACCGGCCTCAACCAGCCGGTGGGGTGGGGCTTCTACATCGTCAATTTCGTCTTCTTCATCGGCATCAGCCATGCCGGCACGCTGATCTCGGCAATTCTCCGGCTGTCCAACGCCGAGTGGCGCCGCCCGATCACCCGCATGGCCGAAGTGATCACGGTCGTGGTGCTCGCGATCGGCGCCTTTCACCCGGTTCTGGACCTGGGTCGCCCGGAGCGCATGCTCAACATCTTCACGGCCGGGCGGTTGCAGTCCCCGCTGCTGTGGGACGTGAGCTCGATTTCCGCCTATTTCATGGCGTCGACCGTCTATCTCTACATGCCCTTGATTCCCGACATCGCCCTGCTGCGCGACCGAGGAGCGCGGCCGCGCTGGCTGTACTCTTTCATGGCCTGGAACTGGCAGAACACGCCACGCCAGCGGGAGGTGTTGGAGCGTGCCAGCAACATCATGATGATCCTGGTGATTCCGATCGCGGTCTCGGTGCACACCGTCATCTCGTACATCTTCGCGATGACCTTGCAGCCGGGCTGGCACTCGACCATCTTCGGTCCGTACTTCGTGGTTGGTGCGATCTTCTCCGGTATCGCCGCCTTGATGGTGGTGATGATCGTGTTGAGAAAGGTCTTCCACCTCGAGCGGTTCCTCAAGGAGATTCACTTCGCCCACCTGTCCAAGCTACTGCTGGTCATGTCGTTGCTCTGGTTCTACTTCACGTTTTCCGAGTTTTTGACCGCGTTCTTCGGAAACGAGCCGGCCGAAATACGGGTCTTCTTCTACAAGTTCACCGGACCGTACGCCATTCCTTTCTGGGGCATGGTGGTGTGCAATTTCCTGATTCCGGTGGTCCTGCTGAGCTTCCGACGCACGCGGACCATCCCTGGGATCATGGTGGCGTCGATCGCGATCGTGATCGGCATGTGGCTCGAGCGCCTCAATATCGTGGTGCCGTCGCTGGCCAACCCGCGGCTCGCCCTTCCCAGCGGGTTCTATATCCCCAGCTTGGTCGAGTGGGGCATGTTCGTCGGCGGTCTCGCGACCTTCGCCCTGGGGTTCGTCGTGTTCGCCCGTTTCTTTCCGCTGATCTCGGTGTGGGAGCTGCGCGAAGGCCAAGAGACAGCGGTCTCGGAGACCGCCGAGCGCGTGGCGAGCTACCTGCCGGACCGGCTAGAGAACGCGCCGACGGGAGAAACCACATGACCGAACCCCGCTTCCAAGAGACACCACCCTGGATCGCGGCGCTGCAGGTCGTGTCCGTCGCCGCGATCTGGGTGTTCGTGATCGGGATCAGCATCTGGATCATTCACCTGATGCGCCTTTCGCAGACGTTGCACGACGTACCGTCGGCCTCGGTCGGCATCTCGATCGTCGCCATCCCGGTGTTCCTGACCGGTGCGTCGGTCTTGACCTATGTCTTCGTTGGACTGCGCCGAGGCGCCACCCCGTCGACCGCGGAGGGCAGGGGGGAAGGAAGAGGCGCTGAACAAGAATGAGACTACCGAGCGTCGATCGTTGGCTCTTCTTGCCCGTTGTGCTGCTAACTGCGTTCGCGCTCGCCGGAGCGGCTCCCCCTGACTCCGGTTCCGCGCTCCCCGACGACCCTCTCGAAGGGCGGCTACTCTTCGAGAACCGCAACTGTACTCGGTGCCACGGCATCTCCGGCGATAATCCGGAGGTCGGACCCGGTGGTGGCCCCGATCTCGGCCGCTCCGCCTTCGGCGGCAGCCTTCTCGATCTGGGCGCGGCTCTCTGGAACCACGTCCCCGGCATGAGCGTCAGCTTCGAGGACGCAGAGCTTTCCTGGCCGGAGCTCTCACAAACGGAGGTTGTCGAGCTCACGTCGTTTCTCTATTTCATCGAGTACCTGGGCCACCCAGGTGACGCCACCGCCGGAAGGGCCCAGTTTCAAGCCAAAGGGTGCCACGAGTGTCACGAGCTTTCCGGTTTCGGCAGCCGCCCTGGCCTCGGACCCGACCTGGCTGGGCTCGAGAGCTTCGCTTCGCCGCTCTTTGTCGCCCAGGCGATCTGGAACCATGGTCCGGAGATGTTCGACACGATCCGCACGGCGGGCATGGTCATACCGAGCTTCGGCGAGGGCGATCTGGCCGACCTGAGCGCCTACTTCCGCCAGGCCACAGCCGCTGGACCGGCCGAGAGGGCCCTCGTGGCTCCGGGCAATCCGAATCACGGCAGAGACTTGTTCCAAAGCAGAGGCTGCGCTCTATGCCACGGCAAGAACGCCACCGGAGGCAGCGAAGGTCCTGACCTCACCCGCTCGGACCTCCATCGCTCGGCGGAAACGATTGCCGGCATGATGTGGAACCACGCCTCGGTGATGAGCGACATGATGCGCAGCCGCGGCGTCGAATGGCCGAGATTCTCGACCGCCGAACTGACCGACCTCATCGCGTTTCTCTACTTCCTGCCGTTCGCCGACCGGCCCGGCGACCCGGTGCGCGGCGAAGGGGCGTTCGTCGCCCGATCCTGCGCCGCGTGCCA
>CALZIK010000091.1 GCA_945787635.1 Thermoanaerobaculia bacterium
CGTTCAATGCGGCTAGCTGATTCCAGTCTCGCTTCTTCCAAGTCGTAGTCGGTCTGCAAGCCGAGCCAGAACCGTTCCGAGGACCCAAAATACCGAGCCAGGCGAAGCGCAGTGTCCGGCGTAACCGAGCGCTTGCCCAGAACGATCTCGTTGATCCTTCGAGGAGGAACGCCAATCTCGCGAGCTACGCGGTTTTGGCTGAGGTTCAGGGGCTTCAAGAACTCCTCGAGGAGAACCTCTCCGGGATGCACGTTGGGCAGGCGCTCAGTCATGATGGCATTCCTCAGTGATAGTCGACGATCTCGACCTCGTGGGCGTCGCCCTCCCGCCACTCGAAACACACGCGCCCCTGCCGATTGATCCGGATGCTGTGCTGCCCAGCCCGAGCCCCTTTGAGCGCCTCCAGCCGGTTGGCCGGCGGGACACGGAGGTCCACGAGATTCTGGGCGTTGTTCAGCATCCTGAGCTTCCGTCTCGCTGTGGGTTGAATCTCCCTAGGTAATCTACGGGAAGCTTCGCCATTCCAGATCCTCTCGGTCTCGCGCGATCGAAAGGACCGAATCACGGCCCAACTATAACGCGTCGCGTCATAGAAGGCAAGTCCTACTGTCCTACGACAGGAATCGTTCGTTCATCCGAGCCACCACCTTGCTGGTGTGCTGCTCGGTGAGGTGAGAGTAGCGCTTGACCATGGCGAGTGTCTTGTGCCCCAGGACTTCGGCGATCTCGGCCAGTGTCGCGCCGCTCATGGCGAGATAGGAAGCTGCCGAGTGGCGGAGGTCGTGAAAGCGGAAATCCTCGATCTCAGCCTTCCTGGGGGCCTTCTCCCACGGAATCCTGGGAAACGGCGCATGGCCGCGTGTTGGCGAAGATCAGGTCGGTATCAACGCGGCGGATCTTCGACCGGTCTCTGAGGAGTTTCAGAGCCGCGCCGGTCAACGGCAGAGCGCGGCGCTCGTCATTCTTGGTCTCGTGGATCACAGCGAGCCCACGCTCCCAGTCGATATTGGGCCAGCGAAGGCCGAGGAGCTCTCCCTGGCGGGCGCCGGTGCTCAGAGCTAGAAAGACGAGAGGTTGCTTTGAAAGCCTCTACTTCTGGTGCCGGAGGGGGGAGTCGAACCCCCACGAGGTTGCCCTCAACGGATTTTGAGTCCGTCGCGTCTGCCATTCCGCCACTCCGGCCCGGGCGCGAGCGCCTGCGAATCCTAGGGGGGTGGGGTAGTGGTGTCAACGTTGGTCGGAGGCCCGTACGCGGCACCGACGGCTATGTGTAAATGGGTAACATAATGCCGCTTTGGCCCTCCGGGTCCGCCGGAATTCCTGCGATTGAGCACATTTCGAGCCCCAGGGGCTTGACAAATGGGCCGTTTTAGTGTACCCTATCTGCAGCTAAGTCAATTACCTACAAGGACTTAGCCCTACCAAGGTCCGAATCGTGAACGGGCCCAAAGAACATACATCGAAAGGGGTTCCATCGTTGGCTTTTAGAGTTGGGCAGAAAGTTGTGTATCCCAATCACGGCGTGACCGTGGTGGAGAAGATCGAGGAGGGGGAGATCGACGGGCACGAGCAGACCTACTACCACCTGCGCTTCATGTCGAATGATTCCAAGGTCATGGTTCCCAAGGCGAACCTCGACCTCGTGGGCCTGCGCCCTCTGTGCCAGACGGGTGAGATCAACAGCCTGTTCCGTACGCTGCGGGACGGCCACATCGACACCTACAAGGACTGGAAGGGCCGGTACAAGCAGAATCTGGACAAGATGAAGACCGGCGAGATCATCGAGGTCGCTCAGGTCCTGAAGAACCTGCGCCTGGTAAGCACCAAGAAGAGCTTGAGCTTCCGCGAGAAGAAGATGTACGAGCGGGCGCGGTATTTCATCGTCAGTGAGGTCGCTCACGTCAAAAAGATCCAGGAAGACAACGCGGACAAGCAGGTCGAGAAGGCGCTGCGCACGGGTCTCGAGAAGCGCCGCAAGGCGACTGGCTCGCCGGAGTAGATCCGGATCGTATTCCGAGTATTCGAGACGGCCGTCCCTTTGCGGGGCGGCCGTTTTTCTTTGGTCGCAGCGAATCGTTCCCGCGGATCGCGGGGTAAAGGTGCTGCTACTCTGCGCTCTGTGCCGGAGCCGGATCTCAAGCAGCCCTATGCCGCGGTCGCGGTGCCGCTTCCGATCGACCGAGCCCTTGATTATCTGGTGCCACCGTCGCTCGACGAGCGGGCGCTTCCCGGCGTACGGGTACGGGTGCCGGTGGGGAAGCGCCGCCTCACCGGGGTGGTCGTCGAGCGCCACGCTCGCGAGCCGACTCCAACCGACACCGAGGCCCGCAAGATCAAGCTCAAGCCGCTCGAGGCCGCGGTGGATCTCGCGCCGATCGTCCCCGGCGAGCTGCTCGAGCTTGCGACGTTCGTCCATGAGTACTACCTGGCGCCCATCGGCGAGGTCTTCCGGTCGATCCTGCCGTCGAGTCTCAAAGCCTGGGGCAGCCAGCGAGTCTGGCTGACCGACCGTGGCGCGCTGGCTCCGCCGAGGCCCGTGCGATCGGATCGCGATCCAAGTGGACGCGATCGGGCCCGAGACGCGGAGCAGGCCGACGAGGGCCGCATCCTCGAAGCCCTGCGGCCCGGCGGCCGGATGAGCCTCGCCGAGCTCGAAACCCTGAGTGGGAGTGAGGGCTTCCACCAGGCGATCGAGCGGCTGCGCAAGCGGGGTTGGCTGAGCGTCTCCGAGGGCCCGAGCTCCGGATCGCGGTACGTCACCGCCGTCGAGCTTGCCAAGGGCAGCCTCGAGTCCCTGCTCGATCGATGCGGACGCTCGAAGCCCGCGCGGGCGGTGGTCGAATGGCTCGCCGAGGCCGGGCGGCCCGCCCTACGATCCGAGCTCGAAACCGAGCTCGAGGTCTCGGCGGGCGTGGTCCGGCGCCTGATCAAGCTCGGGGTCCTGCGGAGCTTCACCCAGATGGCGCGGCTGGAGCTCGGAGAGCACCTCTCGACGGGAGGCTCGCCGCCCGACGACGAGCGCGCCCGGATCGTCCTGCGGCCCGACCAGGCCGAG
>CALZIK010000092.1 GCA_945787635.1 Thermoanaerobaculia bacterium
GCCGACCAGGCGCCGCCGGAGACCCGCAAGGCGCCGTACGCACTGGGCGGGCTGGTGCTGATGATCGGGCTCGTGGTGAGCGGGTACCAGCCGATTCACGTCGCCGCCTTCACCGCGGCCTCTCTGGTGATCCTGGCCGGCGCTCTGACCATGCAGAAGGCCTACCGGGTCATCGAGTGGCGGGCTATCTTCCTGGTGGCGGCGGTGCTCCCGGTGGGCTTTGCCATGGAGCGCACCGGCGCGGCGAAGTTCCTGGCCGACGCGGTCACCGAGACCGCCGGCCCGCTCGGTCCGCACTTCGTCCTCGGGGCTCTGATTGTCCTCGCCAGCCTCTTGAGTCAGGGCCTCGACGGCGCGCCCGCGGTAGTGCTCCTCGCCCCGGTGGTTCTCGAAATGGCCGAGCGACTGGAGTTGAGCCCCTATCCCCTGATGATGGGGGTGAGCCTCGCGGCATCGGCGGCCTTCATGACGCCGTTCAGCCACAAGGCGAACCTTCTGGTCATGGGCGCCGGCAACTACCGCTCTTCCGACTACCTCAAGGTCGGCACTCCGCTCACGATTATGCTGTTCGTTCTCTTGACGCTGCTCGTGCCGGTGTTCTTCCCGTTTTAGCCCCGAGGCGCTCCATCAACGACCGCGAGCGGGTTCCTCCGCTCTGCTGCTGTCGCTAGCCCCCGCAGAGCCACTCGCCTTCCAGCCCGACAATGCCCCGCTCCGCCGAAGAGTGGAGAATCGCCTCGTACTCCTCCGACGTGATGAATGCCGGCTCGTAGCTCTCGCCATAGCGCTCGAGCAGGTCCGTGAATGCGCGCAGGTGGTTGCGCGAGCCCTTCATCAGATTCTGATACAAGACCTGCAGGTCGTCGTTGTTGGTCTTGCCGTAGACGCGCTGCAGATCGTAGATATCCAGGTCTTCGATCAAGGCACCCACCGCGAGAGCCCCTTCAAGCGAAGCCTTACCGGCAGCCGAGAGCTCTTCGTAGAGATCCTGGAGGTTGGGATCAGTGAAGACGCCCACCGGGTTGTCGCCGACCGGATCTTCGAGCCCGTACTTCTCGATCAGCACCAGAGCCGAAGCCATGTGCGCTCGTTCCGATCTCGAAATCTGGCGGAAGATCCGAAGATCCCAGTCCTCGTACAGGGACAGGTAGACGTCCCGAGCCAGCTTCTCTTCTTCCCGCATGAAAAGCAGGTTGTTCTTCTCCTTCTTTCTCAGCTTTTCGGCCGGGATCTCGTCCAGGATCGTGTCGAGGTCGCAGCTCGAGGCATCCGGGATCGGTTGGGCTCCGGCCAACGGAGCGATCATCAAGGCTGCCATCAGGGCCAACGTGATTCGTTTCATGGAAAACCCTCTCCTTCTTGAAATTCGGTTTGTCATCGGTTGATGGGTTGATGGGTTGATGGGTTGATGGGTTGATGCGCTCATGGGCTCATGGGCTCACTTCCTGAGAGACAGGGCGAGCGGCTCGGGTTCCTGCGGGGAACGACTTTCAACGGCCCTGCCGGGCCTCGAGAACGGGAACCTTTCCGACCACCCGTGTCTCTAAATACTTGAGGCTCGAAAATCCCGTGGGCCAGTACCGCTTCCGAGACGAGCCTCAAGAACAGCGCACCGAGAATCGACCAACCATGCCGGGGGCCTCCTCATCGAATTCCCATCCCATATCGGCCTCGCCGCCCGTCAGCGGCGCTCCGCACTCCCACCTTCGCGTCCCTCACGGCGCGTAAACTCCCCTACCTCCCCCCACCCAGGCCCCCGGTGTCGGCTTGGCTCCTGCGACTAACGGGCGGCCCTCGCGGTCCTCGCTACCATGATCCATGCTCCCATCGCGGCCGCCGGATGGCCATGGCGATCAACCTGTTCACAGGCGCGCCCGAGACCGCCCGCGACTGATTCTCTTCTTGCTTTTCTTTTAAGGGAGACGAGACGAGATCTGAAAACGCCGGCTGGCGGCGGGGAGCCGCCAGCCGGCAGCCAATCCTACCGCTTGGTCGGGCCCTGGGGCGCGGCCTTGGGCTTTGCGGACTTCGGGGGCGCGGCCTTCGCGGGCGCCTTGGGCTTGGTAGCGGGCTTTGCAGCCGGCTTCGCGGGTTGTGACTTCTTCATCTTGTCTCCTTGACTGCTCCGGACCTGCGCACCACGCGCAGGACAGTGGCAGTGCATGTGAACTGAAAAGCAAGGTCTGTTCCACTTCCTGGAGCTACCGCGGTACGCGCGGGCACCGCCTTCCCCACGACGGCACGGGACCGAAGGCCCGTTGGTCAGGAGCGGATCGGAACCGATTCGCCGAACCGAATCGGAGGCCGTACTTCCGATCGGTCAGTAGGTACACCTTCGAGCCCAGCTCGAGCGCGCCGGCGGGGAGTCCAGTCATGGCACTGGGTTTGCTGTTTGAAACATCCCCGAAGCGGCAGCGATCTCGCCGCCGCTTCAGCGAAGAGGAATCGACCATGGACGCAGCAGCCCCTCGAGCCAAGCTCTCTCGTTCCGCGCGCAAGCACATTCGGCGTCGCAAAGCGGAGCTCCGACGCGAGCTTCCGCCCGACAAAGCCCAACGCGCAATCGCGCGGCTCGTGCTTGGCTACCGGTCCTAGCTCGAAACGCCCGGGTCCGGATCGTCGGAGCGGAAGTCTTCCTTCCAGAGCCGGTACCGTCGCATCAGGTCGTACAGCGACCGTTCGCTGATCCCGACCCGCCGCGCGGTTTCGCCGATCCGTCCCCTCGCGATCCGCAACTGATGACTAAGGTACGCGCGCTCGAAGCCTTCCAGAACCTCTCTTCGCGCCTCCCGGAGCGGAAGGTCCACCCACGGCGGTGGTGACTCTGAGGTCGGTGGTGCGCCAATGCCCTCGGAGCCGGAACCGGCCGGCGCCAATGACGAGATCGCCCGTGGCAGGTCGGTCAGCCGGATCTCCGGGCCGCGGGACAACAGCACGGCTCGCTCGACGACGTTGATGAGCTCGCGCACATTGCCGGGCCACGGGTACCGAACCAGCGCCTCGATGGCGGGTGCTCGGACTCCGTAAATCGGCCGATTGAGCGCGATGCGAAAGTGCTCGACGTAGCTCTCGAACAGGGCCTGGACGTCCTCGGAGCGCTGCCGCAGGGCTGGAATCGTCAAGGTGACGACCGCCAGGCGATAGTAGAGATCCCTGCGAAATCGGCCCGCCTCGACCTCCCGCTCGAGATCGCGGTTCGTCGCCGCGACCATCCGACAGTCGAGCGCGAAGGAAGTCTCCGCTCCCAGTCGCTGAACTCGCCGATCTTCGAGCACTCTCAGCAGCTTGACCTGAAGGTGCAGGGGTATCTCGCCGATCTCGTCGAGAAACAGCGTTCCCCCTTCCGCCTGCTCAAAGTACCCCTTTCGCGCCTGGGAGGCGCCGGTGAACGCGCCCTTCTCGTGACCGAAGAGCTCGCTCTCGAGGAGCGTCTCGGGGATCGCTCCGCAGTTGACCGCCACGAACGGACCGTCGCAGCGACGCCCCTCCTCGTGCAGCGCTCGAGCGAGCCGCTCCTTGCCGGTGCCGGTCTCGCCCAGCAGGAGCAGAGAACTGTCGGTGTCAACGACCCTGCGGGCGACGGCGAGGAACTCGTGCATCGCCGGGCTGTGCGAGACGAAGTCCTGCAGACGGCTCCGTCCGAGAGGCGAGGTCGCGTGGACGACCCTTCGCACCTGGTTGATGCGACGTTGAATGAGGGCCTGAAGAGTCTCGACAAGGTCATCCACCGGCAGCTCGGGAGCCAGGACCGCCATGCAGCCCGCTCGAACCATCGCCGCCCGGAACTTGGGATCCTCTTCGCGGTGGATCAAGACCACGTCGGGAACATCGGGGAGATCTCTAATCTCCCGGATCCAGTTTTCGATCGGCGACGCCAGAAGGTCCGTACTGGCCACGACGAGCTCGGCACCGTGAAGTCGCAGGGATTTACGGATCTCGCTCTCTTCGGTGGCCAGCGCGACCTGGCTCGGCTCCAGCCGGCGCTTCAATTCGACTCCCAACAGGCCGGGCTCGAGAACGCAAAGGATGTCGATCGGCATGTTCGCTCCCGACCGGGGATTGTGGGAGAAGCGCCGGGTTTGTGCAAGCGGTTTTCCGCCACCGGTAGAACCAACCCGGATAGGATCGGCGGACATGGGACCCACGCGTCTGTCGCAGCTCTTCGGGCGGCCAGGTCGGTTGGGCCTGGGCCTCGCCCTGCTCTTCGTGCTCCTGTCTCTCTCCGCCATCGGCGAGTACGACTATTTTCGCGACGAGCTCTACTACCTCGCCTCGACCCGGCATCTCGACTTCGGGTACGTGGATCATCCACCGCTCTCGATCTGGATCCTCGCCGGTTGGACTGGCGTCCTTGGAGACTCGCTCGTCGTGGTCCGGCTGCTTCCGGCGCTGGCCGGCGGCCTGTGCGTTCTGCTCGCGGTCGGCATCTGCCGGCGGTTGGGCGGAGGAACGTTCGCCCAGACCGTGACCGGCCTCGCCGGCACCCTCTGCGGCTATCTGGCGATCCATCACTACTTCTCGATGAACTCCTTCGATCTGCTGATCTGGGTCTCGACATTCTGGTTGCTGATGAACGTTCTCGAGAACCCGTCTCGCCGCGCCTGGATTCTCCTTGGCTTCGTCCTCGGTCTAGGGCTTCTCAACAAACTGAGCGTGCTCTGGCTCGGCGCCGGCATTCTGGTGGGACTTTTGGCAACGCCGCATCGTCGAGTTCTCAAGACTCCCGGGCCGTGGCTCGCGGGGCTCATCGCCGCCGCCTTGTTCGCGCCCTACGTCCTCTGGCAGGCGACCCATGGCTGGCCCACACTCGAGTTCATGGCGAACGCGGCGGCCGGCAAGATGGTGAGCGTCTCGCCGGCCCAGTTCTTCGCTGGCCAGGCTTTCTTCATGAGCCCGGTCCATGCGCCGATCTGGATCCTGGGCCTGGGAGCGCTGCTTTTCGCACCGGCGTTCAGACACTGGCGTATCTTCGGCTGGATCTATTTGACCACCGTCGCCATCCTGCTCGCCGCCGGTGAGAGCAAGTCCTTCTACCTCGGACCGGCGTACCCGCCGCTCCTAGCGGCCGGCGCCATAACGCTCGAGCGCCTACTCGCCCGCGGACGATGGCGCGTGATCCAAGTCGCGGTCCTTGCGGTGATGATTGCAGGCGGAATTCTACTCACCCCGATCGCGCTGCCGGTGCTACCGCCCGAAACCATGATCATGTATTCGCAGACTCTCGGTCTGAGTCCACGTCCCGAAGAGCGGCACGAGCAGGGAGCGCTGCCCCAGCAGTACGCCGATCAGTTCGGGTGGCGGGAGATGGCCGAGGCCGTGGCTCGCGCCTACGAGCGGCTCACGCCCGAAGAGCGCGAGCGGTGCCTCATCTTCGGGCAGAACTACGGCGAGGCCGGCGCGATCGATCTCTTCGGGCGCAGGCTCGGACTGCCCGGAGCCGTGTCCCCTCACAACAGCTACTGGTACTGGCTGCCCGAAGGCGCCGAACCGGAGATTCTGATCATCATCGGCAGCTCGCTCGAAGAGAACCTCGAGTTCTTCGACGAAGTGGTCCAGGTGGAGACCGTCCGCAGCCGCTACGCCATGCCGTACGAGAACAATCTGCCGATCTTCATCGCCCGTGGACCACGCAGCTCGCTCGCCGAAGCCTGGCCACTCCTGCGGCGCTTCAGCTGAGCGCGGTCTTCAGGCTGCCGAGCCGCCACTGCGCCCGCAGCCGTTTTGGTAGAGAATCGGCCTCCCATGCGAATCCTCAAGTTCGGCGGCTCGTCCCTCGCCACTCCCGACCGGATCGGCCGGGTAGCGGAGATCGTGCGCGCAGTGGCAGCTCGAGGCGAGGTGGCGGTGGTGGTCTCGGCCCTCGGCGGGGTCACCAACGCGCTCGGAGAGGCGGCGGCCGCGGCGAAACGGCGCGACGAGGAGGTCGCGAACCTGGTCGCCCGGCTCGAAGAGCGCCACCTCGAGACCGCGAGAGCCGTGGCGGACGCCACCGAGGTGACCGAGCTGGAGGCCCGAACCCGCAGGCTTCTCGGGCAGCTGCTCGAGTTCCTCCAGGGCATCGGGCTGGTCGGAGAGGCGAGCCCCCGAAGCCTCGACCGGATTCTCGCCTGCGGCGAGCTCCTGTCGGCGCCGCTGGTCGCGGCCGCGCTGCGCCGAGCCGGTCTCGACGCCACCGACGTGGACGCGCGACAGCTCATCGTGACCAACGCCGTCCACGGTAACGCGCGTCCGGAAGCCGAGGCGACTCGCGCCCGAATTCAGAAGCACTTCGAGACCACCGCCGGCTTTTCCGTCATCACCGGTTTTCTGGGCGCGACGCCCGACGGCGAGACGACGACCCTCGGCCGCGGTGGATCCGATTTCACGGCATCGATCGTGGCCAACGCGGTCGGCGCCTCGGCCGTCGAGCTCTGGACCGACGTCAGCGGCGTGATGAGCGCCGATCCCCGCCTGGTGACCGCCGCCCGACAGCTCCGCCGGTTGCGCTACGACGAGTTGATGGAGTTGTCGCACTTCGGCGCCAAGGTGGTTCACCCGCCGAGCGTCCACCCGGTGCGAGCAGCCGGCATCCCGTTGTGGATCAAAAACACCTTTGAACCGGAGCACCCCGGCACCCTGGTTACCGACGAGCTGGCCGACGAGCCTACCGACGGAATGTCTCCCGAAGACCGCCCGGTGCGGGGCATTACCTCGATTCGCGGCATGGCGATGGCCAGGCTCGAAGGCGACGGCATGGTGGGCGTACCGGGTGTCGCGATGCGGCTCTTCGGCGCACTCGCCCGGCACGGCGTCAGCGTCATTTTGATCACGCAGGCCTCGAGCGAGCATTCCATCTGCTTCGCGGTCGCGCCCGAGGACCTGGAGGCCGCCCGGACCGCCGTCCAGGCGGAGTTCGAAGTCGATCGGCGCGCCGGAGACATCGACGAGCTCGAGGTCGAGGACGATGTCGCCGTCGTCGCTGTGGTCGGCGCAGCGATGCGCGAGCACCCGGGGATCGCGGGCCGGTTGTTCTCGATTTTAGGCGAGCGCGGCATCAACGTGCGAGCGATCGCGCAGGGATCCTCGGAGCTCAACATCTCGGTGGTAGTCAAGCGCGACGACGAGGCGCGCGCGGTCCAGGCCATCCATCACGCGTTCTTCGAAGAGGAAGCGCCGGCGACGAGTCTCTTTCTCGCCGGAGTCGGAGGTGTCGGCGGGGCTCTCCTCGAGCAGCTCGCACAGGAGCATCACATTCGCCTCGACGGCATCGGCAACAGCAGGAAAGCGCTGGTGGACCCACGCGGCATCGAGCCCTCGACCGCGCTCGAACAGCTGCGCGCCCAGCCCGAAGCCGGCGATGCCGCGGACCCGGCCGAGAGACCGGCCAACGACCTCGTCAATGCCGCCCTGTCGAGCCCTTCCACCGTTCGGGTTTTCGTCGACTGCACAGCCGCGGACGATATGGCCGAAACCTACGAACGACTCCTCGCCGCCGGTGTGACCGTGGTCACCGCCAACAAGATACCCCTCGCCGGCAACCTGGAGCGCTACCGCGCTCTCGAAAGGCTCGCGAAGGCCGGACCCGGCGCCCTTCTCCACGAGGCGACGGTCGGCGCCGGCCTGCCGGTGGTGGGGACGCTGAACGATCTCGTGGCCACGGGTGACGAGCTCGTCCGGGTCGAAGGAGTGTTCTCCGGCACCGCCAGCTTCCTGTGCGCGGAGCTGGCGAGTGGCGCGTCCTTCAGCGACGCCGTCGCCCACGCCCGAAACCTCGGTTACACCGAGCCCGATCCACGGGAGGACCTGGCCGGCGAAGACGCGGCGCGCAAGTTGCTCATTCTCGCCCGCCTTGCCGGCGCCGACATCGAGAGGGCGGACCTCGAGGTGGAGCCCTGGATCCCGACGGAGCCCTGGGCCGGAATGGCTCCCGAAGAGTTCGCCCGCCGGCTGCCGGAGCTCGACGAGGGCTTCCGGTCACGCCTGGAGAGCACTGCCGAAAACGGAACGCGCCTCGCCTATCTTTCGACGTGGGACCGCTCGCAAGCCCGGGTCGCGCTAGCCGAGATCGGGCCGGAACACCCGTGCTTCGATCTCCTGCCGGGCGAGAACCTCATCGCTTTTCATACCCGTCGCTATGCCAAGATGCCGCTGGTCGTCCGGGGACCGGGCGCCGGGCGCGAGGTCACGGCCGCGGCGGTCTTCGCGGACATCCTGCGAAAGCTCGAGACCCAAGGAAACCGAGCATGACGTCATCCCACGAAGGCCCCGACAACAAGATCCCGGTCGCGGTCCTGGGCGCCACGGGCAGCGTCGGCCAACGGTTCGCCGCTCTGCTGGCCGATCATCCCTGGTTCGAGGTCAAGGTTCTGGCGGCTTCCGAGCGCTCCGCCGGCCGGCCGTACCGGGAGGCCGTGCGCTGGGTCCAGCAGACGCCGCTCCCGGCAAGCCTCGCCGAAATGCCAATAGCGCCGTGTCAGCCCGGCGCGGCTCGCGGCTGCCGGCTGGCCTTCTCCTCGCTCGACGACAACGTCGCCGGCGCGCTCGAAGCCGAGTTCGCCGCAGCCGGCTTCCTGGTCGTCTCCAATGCCAAGAACCACCGCATGCACCCGCAGGTGCCGCTGCTCGTGCCCGAGATCAACGCCGGACACCTCGACCTCGCCACCCGGCAGGACTTCGGACCCGGGAAGATCCTGGCCAATCCGAATTGCTCGACCATCGGACTGGTGCTCGCCTTGAAGCCGCTCGTCGATGCCTTCGGCGTCGAGCAGGCTCAGGTCTTCACGATGCAGGCCCTGTCGGGAGCCGGCGTGCCCGGCGTGCCCGGCATGCAGGTGCCCGACAACATCATCCCGCTCATCTCCGGCGAGGAACAGAAGATCGAAAGCGAGTCGCGTAAGATCCTCGGAAGCCTCGCAGCCGACGGGATTCGCGATCACGACCTGACCGTGAGCGCGCAATGCAACCGAGTCGCGGTCAGCGACGGGCACACCGGCTGCGTGTCGGTCAAGCTGGCCAGCAAAGCGACTCCCGAAGAGGTGATCGAAGCGTGGCGGTCGTTCGAAGGTGAGCCCCAGCGGCTCGGCCTGCCTTCGGCCCCGGTTCCGCCGATTCACTACCTTGACGAACCGGACGCGCCCCAACCGCGGATCCACCGCGACCTCGGCGGCGGCATGGCGATCAGTGTCGGGCGGCTGCGGGAGTGTCCGCTGCTCGACTACAAATTCGTAACGCTCTCCCACAACACGGTCCGCGGCGCCGCCGGCGGAGCGATTCTGGTGGCGGAGCTCGCGGTCGAGCGCGGATGGGTCGAGCGTCCGCCGGGCGCAGGAAGCTGAAGCCGATGACCGAGACCTCCCGCCCCTGGGTGCGAGCCTTCGCTCCCGCGAGCGTCTCGAACCTCACCTGCGGGTTCGACCTTCTGGGCTACGCGGTCGAGCGCCTGGGAGACACGGTGGCCGCCCGCGCGAGCGACGAGCCGGGCGTTCATCTACGTGAGATCACCGGCGACGGGGGCCGCCTGCCGACGGACCCGAGTCTCAACACCGCCGGGGTCGCCGCGCTCGAGCTCCTGCGAAGCTGTGCACACGCGCCCCGGTCCAAAGGCGTTGAGCTACGCCTCCACAAAGGGCTCCCGCTCGCGAGCGGCTTGGGCTCGAGCGCCGCGAGCGGCGTCGCCGCGGCGGTTGCCGTCAACCAAGCTCTCGACCTCGGAGCCGACGAGACTCGGCTCCTGGCCGCGGCGCTCGAAGGCGAGCGCGTCGCCTGCGGAACGCCGCACGCCGACAACGCCGCCCCGTCGCTCACCGGCGGCCTCGTGCTGGTTCGCCCAGGAGATCCGCCGTCGATCACGCTGCTGCGAGTACCGAAGGGGCTCACCTGCGTGCTGCTTCACCCTCACGCCGAGGTTTCGACGGGAGCCGCGCGGGCCGCCCTGCCGGCGACGGTCTCCCTCGAGACGCTCACCGCGCAGTCCGGCAACCTCGCGGCGCTGGTCGCCGGGCTCCTGACCGAGGACCACGCCCTCATCGCCAGCGCCATGGTCGATCTCATCGCCGAGCCCGCGCGCGCGATGATGACGCCGGGATTCGAAGCCGTCCGCAGCGCGGCTCTCGCCGCCGGGGCGCTGGGCTGCGGGCTCTCCGGTTCGGGTCCGACCCTCTTCGCTTGGTCTTCGGACAAGAAGGCGGCGGCCAGGATCGAAACCGCGATGCGCCGGGCTCTCGTCGACGCAACCGGGCTCGAGAGCGACTCGTTGATCTCGCCGGTCGGCGCTCCAGGGGCTCGCATTCTCCCACCTGACAACGACGGAGAGCCGACTTGAAATTCATGAGCACGCGGGGCGAGTCTCCACCACAGGATCTCGAAGGCGCGCTGCTGAGCGGCCTCGCCCCCGACGGTGGCCTGTTCATGCCCGAACGGATTCCTCGGCTGCCGGCCTCGTTCCGCGAAGAGCTCCCCGGCCGGCCACTGGTCGAGATCGCCGATGTCGTCGCAGCTCCGTTCCTGGGCGGCTTCGACGACGCCGAGCGGCAGGCCCTGATCGCGAACGCGCTCGACTTCGAGATCCCTCTGATCCAGCTCGACGACGACCTCTATGTTCTCGAGCTCTTTCATGGACCGACTCTGGCGTTCAAGGATGTCGGAGCGCGGTTCATGGCGCGTCTCATGGCGCACTCGATTCGCCAGCGCCCACGGGCGCTCACGGTCCTGGTGGCCACCTCGGGCGACACCGGCAGCGCCGTGGCGCAGGCCTTCTTCGGATTGGAAGGCATCCGCGTGGCCATCCTCTACCCCGAGGGCAGGGTGAGCCGGCTCCAAGAGGCCCAGTTCACCACCCTCGGCGGCAATGTCACCGCGCTGGAGGTCGAGGGTGATTTCGACGACTGCCAGCGGCTGGTCAAAGAGGCCTTCCTCACACCGAAGATCGCCGTCGAACTCGGCCTGACCTCGGCCAACTCGATCAATATCGCGCGACTCCTGCCGCAGATGTTCTACTACTTCCACGCCGTCGGACAACTCGGCCCGGGCGAGCCGCAACCGGTGTTCTCGACGCCCAGCGGCAACTTCGGCAACCTCACCGCAGGTCTGATGGCCAAGTTCATGGGACTCCCGTGCCACAGCTTCGTGGCGGCCACTAACGTCAATGACAGCGTGCCCCGTTATCTCGAGACCGGCCGCTACAAGCCTCGGCCGGGCCAGACGACGATTTCGAACGCGATGGACGTGGGAAACCCCAGCAACTTCCAGCGCATGCTCTGGCTCTTCGACGCCGACCTGGATCGGATGCGGCGAGAGATTTTCGGCAGCCGGCACTCCGACGAGGAGACGCGCGAAGCGATCTGCGAGGTCCACGCGAGGCACGGCTAC
>CALZIK010000093.1 GCA_945787635.1 Thermoanaerobaculia bacterium
AACCGAACGAAGACGGTCGACAAAGACGTCGACCGCTACAACCGAACGAAGACGGTCGACAAAGACGTCGACCGCTACAACCGAACGAAGACGGTCGACAAAGACGTCGACCGCTACAACCGAATGAAGACGGTCGACACGGAGGTCGACCGCTACATTTCAATGGCCGCAGGTCGGGTAAGGAGGCCCGACGCTACCCGCCCTGAACGAAGCGGACGATCTCGAGGCGATCGCCCCCGCCGAGCCGAGTCGAGGCGTAGGCCGGTCGGCGAACGATCGAGCCGTTGTGCTCGACCGCTACGGCACGCGGATCCAGACCGAGCGACACCAGCAACGACTCGAGGGTCTCCTCGCGAGTCAGCTCGCGCTCCTCGCCGTTGACCAGGATCTTGCCGTGGGCGACCGCGCTCATTCGTTAGATGAGGTGCTTGATCTCGGCACTGCCGGCGTCGCTCGTCGCGGTAATGATGAGCGCCGCCGTGCCTTTGGCGATCGCCGGGATCGCGACGCGGAGGTTCAAGTTGCCTTCGTCGTTGGTCGCGCCCGAACCCAGAATCTCGGGATCGGCCACCGTCGAGATCAGCTTGACCGCGATCTTGGCGCCGACGACCGGTTTGCTCGACGAGCTGGTCTTGGCGTGAAACGCGAGCAGCGCGTCGCTGCCGAGCGCTAGCTCGCCCATCGAATCCATCACCAGGATGAGGTATTCCTGCTCGGCCTCCATGTTGAGGTAGTCGAGGATTACTTGATCCAAGCTCTGGGAGCCGCTCGAGGTGGAGGGCGCGGACGGACCGGCTCCGGACGGCGCCACGGGCGCTCTCGCAGGGCTGGCGAGCGGACCGATGCGGTTCTCGGCCTCGGAGTCGAGCTTGCCGGTACGGATCTCGGCGATCAGCTTCCGGTGCTGAGTCTCGAGCCGCTCCAGAATCTCGTCTTTGCCGCCGCCATCCTTGAGAAGCTGCGCATATTCCGTGCGCCGACGATGAAGGATCTGACCGCCCACGTATACCAGACTCTCGATGCTCGGGTTGTCCAGGCCCTTGTCCTCGGTCTGGACATGAAACACCACTCCGCGGTGCTTGACGTCGGTGTTGTAGCCGGTGATCATCCGAAAGCGCTCCAGCGGCGTATTGTAGTTCGCTGGAGGGCCGGCGCGCTGCCGAGCCGGTCACACCCTGGTAGGTGGCCTCAATACGCTGGGCACGGACTAGGATCGAGCGACCGGGCTTCAAGCCCAGGGAATAACCGGCTCCGACACCTCGTTCTCAACACCGAACCGAACGTCCGGGAGGCTTCATGGTCCAAACAAGAAAGTACGCGCTACTGGCTCTGACGGCAGCTCTGCTGCTCGGTGCCCTGATCCTTTCGAGCGCCCCCGGTTCATCCGCTAGTTCATCCGCCCGCGCTTCCGAAGACCCCAAAGGAGAGACCAAGGTGTACGCCAAACCCGATCCCGACGAGCTGCGCGAGAAGTTGACCCCGCTCCAGTGGAACGTCACTCAGGAAGAGGGCACCGAGCCTCCGTTCCGGAACGAGTACTGGGACAACAAGGAGGCCGGGATCTACGTGGACCTGGTGAGCGGCGAGCCGCTCTTCAGCTCGCTCGAGAAGTACAAGTCCGGAACCGGCTGGCCGTCGTTCTGGAAGCCGCTCGAGCCCGAGCACATCGTCGAGAAGGTAGACCGGAAGCTCTTCTTGAAGCGCACCGAGGTCCGCTCGAAGAACGGCGATTCGCACCTCGGTCACGTCTTCGAGGACGGCCCCGAGCCCACCGGGCTGCGCTACTGCATGAACTCGGCCGCGATGCGCTTCATCCCGGTCGCAGAGCTCGAGGCCGAGGGCTACGGCGAGTATTTGAAGCTGTTCAAGGAGTAGCGTCGGGCGTCTCTGCCCGACGGGTTCGCTCTGGGACAACGAGTCACGTCGGGGACGCAGCCCCGACGCTACCTCGGGAAGGGGCGGTTTCCAGACGGGGCGCCTACGCCACGCCGCCGTAGGCGACGCCGGTGAGATGGGCGACGTCTCGCTTCCAGGTGGTCAGGTCACTCGAACGGAACTGACCGAGGTGGGTGTGGCCGCATGCGCGCGCCAGCACCTGCATCAGCTCGACCGAGGCGGCGAAGAAACGAGCCAGGCGCTCGGCGGCCTCGTCCACCGGGAGGCGGGCGCGCAGGTGCTCTTTCTGGGTCGCGATGCCCACCGGGCAGTTGTTGGTGTGACAGGCGCGCATGCCGAGGCAACCGATCGCTTGAATGGCCGAGTTCGACACCGCGATTCCGTCGGCGCCGAGCGCCAGCGCCTTGGCAAAGTCGGCCGGCGTTCGCAGGCCTCCGGTGATGAAGAGAGTGACCTCGCCCGAAACCCCACGTTTGTCGAGATGCCGCCGAGCGCGCGCCAGCGCGGGCAGGGTCGGCACCGAGATGTTGTCGCGAAACAACAGTGGCGCGGCGCCGGTCCCGCCGCCGCGGCCGTCGAGAATGATGTAGTCGACTCCGATTCGAAGCGCCGCGTCGATGTCGTCTTCGATGTGCTGGGCCGAGAGCTTGAAGCCGATCGGTATCCCACCCGAGCACCCGCGTACCTCGTCGGCGAAGTGCCGGAAGGGATCTTCGTCCTCCCAATCCGGAAACCGGGCCGGTGAAATCGCCGGCGTCCCGGGCTCGAGCTTGCGCACCTCGGCGATCTTGCCCTGGACCTTCTCGCCCGGAAGGTGTCCGCCGGTGCCGGTCTTGGCCCCTTGCCCGCCCTTGAAGTGAAACGCCTGCACCCGCTCGAGCTTGTCCATCGAGAAGCCGAAACGTGCCGAGGCGAGCTCGTAGAAATAGCGACTGTTGGCCTCCTGCTCTTCCGGGAGCATCCCGCCCTCACCCGAGCAGATGCCGGTGTTGGCGAGCTCGGCGCCCTTGGACAGCGCGACCTTGGCCTCGAACGAGAGCGCACCGAACGACATGTCGGAAACGATGATCGGAATCGCGAGCTCGAGCGGCTTCGCGGCCTTTGGCCCGACCACGAGCTCGGTTCCGACCGGAACTTCGTCGAGCTGCGGCACCCGGGCGAGCTGCGCGGTGACGAACTGGAGATCGTCCCAGCTCGGCAGCTCCGCGCGCGACACGCCCATGGCGGCCACCGGGCCGTGATGGCCGACCTTCGACAACCCGTCCGTCGCGAGCTTGCGAATCAGCTTGACGTGCGGCTCGGCGGGGCTGCCCTTGGAGTGGTCCTGAAACGTGCCCTGATAGGCGTTTCGCGCGTACGGCTGCGGATTGTCGCGCTCCCAGGCGGCGATCTCGTGCTCGTCCACCCACACGGCGCCGTCTTCGATCCAGGACTCGAACTTGTGCAGACGTTCCTCGGGGTTGTAGGAGCTGACCCCGCTCGCAAACTCGTAGTCCCAGTCGTGCACGCCACAGACGATGTCGTCACCGCGCACGAAGCCGTCGGCCATGAGCGCTCCGCGGTGCTGGCACCTTCCGTAGAGGACCGAGGCGCCGTCGTCGAAGCGCACGACGACCAGGTCGACGTTTGCCACCAGAGCGTGAGCGGGCTCGCGGTCGGCGAGCGATTCCCAGTCGGCGACCTTGACTTTCTTCATGGGGAGTCTCCTTTCTTTGCCGCGCGGTAGGCGTCGCGGATCTCGACCGCGCGATCGAAGACCTCCGCCGGCACGAAGGCCTCGCGCATGTCGCTCGCAAACGCCTCCGCCGCGTCCAGCCACTCCCGCTCGCCGGGCGTGCCCGTGATTGTGATGACTTCGAGGCCGCGCTGCCTCATCTCCTCGACCGCCTCCCGATCCTGAGCCGGGATCTCGGCCCGGAACTGCTTGCCGACCGCGCGACCCGCCGCTAGCACGCTCGCCTGGTCGGAGGCAGTGAGCTTCGCCCAGGCGCGCTCGTCGACCAGAGTCGCGCCGACGAATGGCGCCAGCCCGAGGTCGATCATGTGCCCCGCCGACCGAAACCACTGCAACGAGAGCGCCGCGATCGGCGTCGCGGGCAGAGTCTTGAACATGCCGGTCTCGAGCCCCATCAGGATGTCGGTGCCCGCCAGGGGCACGGGCCGGAAGCCGTGCTTTCGCCAGAGTTGCTCCATGCGCGCATCGCCCGCCCATTGAAACACCTCGAGAGCCTGGAGATCGGCGAAGCTCTCGACCGGCCTGGCGGTGTAGAAGTAGATCCATCCCGCATGTGCCCAGTGGAGCAAAACGAAGCCCTTCTCGCGCAGCCTGGCCTCGAGGTCGGGCCCCATGATCTCGAAGACGTGAAACAGCTCATCGTACGAGTCGAAAAACATCGGGATCTCGAAGAGCGCGAACGCCGAATCGATGTCAGACAGGCCGGAGACGGTTACCGTCCCCGCCTGCAGCTGACCGATGCGCATCTTGCGCAGGACGTCGGGGTCGTCACCCGCGACACCGCCGGGATAGATGCGCAGCTGCACCCGACCACCGGTCTCGCGCCGCCACTCGTCCCCCATCATCTTGAGCGCCCGATCCCAGAATGAGCCGCTCGGAATCAGGCTGGCGAGCTTGATAAGGCGGGTTTCGGAAGCGCCCGCCAAGGCTGACTCCGGCTCCACGACGGGCGCCAGAAGCGCCGCCACCAGGACCAGGATCAGCATCTGGATCAGCGCCGACGAGCGGCCCACGCGCCTACTCGATGAAGTATTCATCGATCCGCTCCAACAGCAATGCGGCGCGCCGCTGGGCGACCAGGTTGGCGAGTCGCCGCTCGGGCACCTCATCGGGGTCGACCGCCAGGGCCGCCTCGAGCAACTCGATGAACTCGGCGCGCCCTTGCTCGGCGACGACCACGCCCGAGGCCAACGACACGTACGGCGCAGCGCTGTGACCGCCGGACAGCTCGACCGCTCGTTCGAAGAAGTTTCGGGCCCGTTCGGGAGATCCGCCCATCGCCTCGGGCAGCGATTCGAGCGAGATCAGGACTTCCTGAACGGCACCGTCGTCATAGCGCCCGTCGAGCGCGAGCACCCGGCGCATCATGGCCTGCACGGCCGGAAGATCGGCGACGACGTCGAGACGGTGCGCTCCGGCTGACATCGCGGCGCCCCAGGAGGCGCCCGTCCAGTAAAGAAGATCGATCTGTGAAGCATCGATCTCGGTGGCGGCGGCCTCGGGCTCGACGCGCAGTCGTTCGCCGATTCCCGGGTGGTCTTTTTCGAGCGCCTGCAGACAGTAGTCGCGGGCGCGCAGAAACAGCGCCACGGCACGGTCGCGCTGGCGCTCCGACTCGCGATAGTCGTCGAGCTCGAGCCGCTCGGCGCGAGCCTGAACGAACGCGTACGAGTACTGGGTAAAGCCGCTGCAGGCGGAGAGCAGAAGCGAGAGGTTGCCGGGCGACTCCACGATCAACGCCTCGATGGTCTTGAGCGAGAAGGGCAGCGCCTGCTCGACGAGCTCGGGGTCGTTGTCCGAGGCATAGACGTCGCCGGCCGAGGCCAGGGCGTCGGCCAGACCGTTGATCGCGAGCTTGCGAATCGAGCAGCCCGAGGCCAGAAGCCCAGCTAGAGCTAGCGCGGAAAGTGCGCTCCGACCGAGACTCTGTCGAGAAAACATGACGGCTATCCTAGCCTGCCCGACGTCGGGGTGTTCGCGGCAGGTGTGGACGGTCAGGACGAATGTAGCGGTCGAGCTCTGGCTCGACCGTCTAGCCGCGGGACCCGAAGACCGGTCGACACGGAGGTCGACCGCTACAACTCGATGGAAGACGGTCGACAGGGGCGTCGACCGCTACAACCCGATAGAAGACGGCCGACAGGGGCGTCGACCGCTACACGAGCAAATGTTTCCATATCAGTCTCAACACTTCGCCGACTCCCGCCGGCTTCACTCCCCGCTCCCGGTTCATACGGCCGATCTCGAAAGCCAGATCCCACTGCCGGAAGAGAGTCGCGTACGCGTTCCGGAGCGAGTGGCGAGGATCGTAGATGTGGGTGGCCTCCGAGGTCACGCCGTTGAGCTCGAGGACCCGGAGATTCTCGCCGCGGGCAAACGCCTCCGGACTCGGTGCCTTGAGGTCGAACCGGCCGAAGTGGAAGCCCTCGATCGGCCGGGCGATCCGTTCGACGGCGGCCTCGAACGCCGGCGTCTTGAAACGCTCACCGTCGCCAAAGACCGCGCCCAGGCAGTGGGTTCCGACATCGGTGAGGCGCACACGCTCACCGGCCTCGGGAATCCGGTCCGCTCGACCGGAAAGGTGTTTCAAATAGACCGGAGCCATCGCGACGGCGCGGTCGTCGTCGAGGATCAGGCGCTCGAGGGTCGAGCGGCCGTCGCCAACGACCTCCGGCAGTCGTTTGTCGGTGATCGAGAAGATCCGGCCCCGCTCCTCCCCCGGCTCACGCAGGTAGAAGACTCCGAGCTCGGAACCGGGAACGTGCTCCTGCAGGAGAAACGGCTCTCGAGCGCCGGCCACCGCAGTCTCGAGTTCCTCGCGGCTACGCAGGATCACGACTCCCCGTCCGCGCTCGCCCACGTCGGGCTTGAAAACCACCGGATAGTCGAGCCCGGCCTCCCGCAGAAAAGAAAAAGCCTCGGTCAACGGGTCCTGCGCGTCGTCGTCGATCAACCGGTACCGGGGCACCCATTCGGGCGCGATCCGGTCGAGGATCGCCGCCTTCGATTCGCCCACGAAGCCTCCCGCCGGCATCGCCGGGTTGGCCGCGGTGAAGAGCGTCGGACGGCGGTACTTGAGAGCCAACCAGCCGATGTGCGCGATCACCGGCAGATAGAAGACCCAGACCGGCCAGAACTCCCAGTAGCGGATGCGGCACCAGCGGCCGATCAAAAGACGGCGGCCCCGGTGGGTTCCCAGCGCCCGCACCAACCGCAGGCTCATCCAGACGAGGATCGCGAGCCCAATCGCCCCGGGAATCGCCCAGCGCTGAAAGACCTCGAAGTACGTCAACACGCGCACGCCCACGAGATACGCGAGTCCCACCAGAAGCGGCACCCATGCCGCGGCCGCGAGTGCCAGGTAGAGCGAGAATCGCCAGAACGGAGCCGCCACCACCCCGGCCGCGACGTAGGTCGGGACGCGGGTACCGGGAAGGAACCGGCTGGCGAAGACCACCGAGAACCCCTTCTCCTCGAACCAGGCGCGGCTGCGCTCGACGGCCTCGTCAGAGACCCACCAGCGAAGCGGCGCCCGCCGGAGCCAGGGCCTGCCGAGGAAACGGCCAACGAGGTAGAGACCGACGTCGCTCGCGAAGATGCCCACGAAGCATGCCAGAGATCCGGCGAGGTAGCCGATCCGGCCCTGCGCGGTGAGCAGGCCGGCGCCGATCGACGCGAGATCCTCGCTCACGAAGGTCGCCAGGGCGAGCAGGTTCATGAGCACGAAGAGAGTGATCCCGCGCGCGCGCGGCAGGAGCGTCGGGTCGGGCGGCTCGCGGCCGCGAGCCAGCCGCTCGGG
>CALZIK010000094.1 GCA_945787635.1 Thermoanaerobaculia bacterium
ACTTTCGTAGGGTCGGCTGAGGGGGCGGGCGGCGCGTTGGGACGGTCCACAGGGGCGTCGACCGCTACATCCGGACGGTCGGCGGGGGCGTTGGGCGGTACATTCGGAGGGTCGGCGGGGGCGTCTGGCGGTACGTTCGAACGGTCGGCCGCGACAGCCGCGTGCTCGAGGGCGAAGCGCATCTGGTCGATGCGCTTCAAGGCCGCCCTGGCGTCGTCGAGGGAGTCGAAGGTGAAGTTGAGTTTCTTTTTGTAGTGGACGGAGAGGAAGAGGTAGCGGATGGCGCGGGGTTTGGCACCGCGCTCGAGAAGTTGCTTCAGGGTGTAGAAGTTGCCGAGGGACTTCGACATCTTTTCGCCGTCGACGATCAGGTGCTCGGAGTGGAGCCAGTGGCGAGCGAAGGGCTTGCCGGTCGCCGATTCGCTTTGGGCGATCTCGTTCTCGTGGTGCGGGAAGATGTTGTCGACACCGCCGCTATGGATGTCGAAGGTCTCGCCGAGATATTTCATCGACATCGCCGAGCACTCGAGGTGCCAGCCGGGCCGGCCCGGCCCCCAGGGCGAGTCCCAGCTCGGCTCACCGGGCTTGGCGCCTTTCCAGAGGACGAAGTCGCGGGCGTCCTCCTTTTCGTACTCGTCGGACGCGACGCGCTCGCCCTGGCGCACCTGGTCGAGGTTGAAGCCCGAGAGCCGGCCGTAGTCCTCGTCGTTGGCGATGCGAAAGAAGATCGACCCTTCGCTCGGGTAGGCGTAGCCTTTCTCGACCAGCGCTTCGACCAGGGCGATCATCTCGGGGACGTGCTCGGTGGCCTTGGGGTACTGCTCGGCGGGCTCGACGTGCAGGGTCGCTAGGTCTTCGAAAAACGAGTCGATGAAGGGCTGGGTGTACTCATCCAGCGTCACCCCCTTCTCCGCCGCTCCCAGGATGGTCTTGTCGTCGATGTCGGTCAGGTTCATGACCTGGACGACTTCGTAGCCGAGATACTCGAGGCTGCGGCGCAGGATGTCTTCGAAGAGGAAGGTCCTCAAGTTCCCGATGTGGGCATGCCCGTAGACGGTCGGGCCGCAGGTGTAGATGCGCGCGACGCCCGGCTCGCCGGTCTCGAGGGGCTCGAGGCGGCGACCGAGGGTGTTGTAGAAGGACGGCCGGGGGCGGCTCATGCGATGGCCTCTTCGCGCATCCGGCGAAGGTGCCGCTTGGCCTTTTCGCGCCGGAGGCCGCGCAGGTGATCCACGAACAGCACGCCGTCGAGGTGATCGACCTCGTGGCAGATGACCCGGGCGAGAAGGCCCTCGGCGACCAGCTCGAAGGGAGCGCCCTCGAGATCCTGCGCGCGCACCCGGATCTCGGTCGGCCGGTCCACCTTCTCGGTGAATTCCGGAATCGAGAGGCACCCCTCGACGTCTCGTTCGTCTCCTTTCGGATCGTCGATCACCGGATTCACCAGCACCAGCGCGTCGTCTTCCTCTTCGCCGACGGAAACGTCGATCACGGCGAGCCGAGTCTCGACGCCCACCTGCGAGGCCGCGAGGCCCACCCCCACGGCCGCGTGCATGGTCTCGACCATGTCGGCGGCGAGTTTGCGCAGGCCGTCGTCGAATACCGTCACCTCAGGGCAGCGCACCCGGAGGACGGGGTCCGGGTACAAGAGAATGGGCATGACGCTCATCAGGGATCGACGGCCTTGACTTTGCTCGCGGACTCGGCGACGTGATCGTCGTTTTCCTGCATGCGCAGGGTATTCAGGAAAGCGCGCGGGTCCTCTTCGCCCACCAGCGCCTGGGCCAGGCCCTCCCGACCGAGAACCAGCACCTTGGTGGCCTTCTTGGCCCGGTAGGTGGCCGGCCAGGGCTCGCGCTTCAAGAGAGCGCGGTCACCGATGATGTCGCCGCCATGAAAGATGCGCAGGTCCGTCGCGCTGCCGGTGGCCAAAACCACCTCGGCGCCGATCTCGCCGGTCAGAATCACGCAGAGCTCTTCTTTCGATTCGTCTTTCTTCGCCAGCACGTCGCCCGCCGCTAGCCGGACGATCGAGAGCAACGGAAAGAGCTTGGTGAGCTGCTCGCGGGAAAGAACTTCGACGATCGGGCCCTGGATCAACTCGGGCCAGTGCTGGCGGACCTCGATCGCCCAGGGCGTCGCGCCCAGCTCGCTCACGATGAGCTGCCGGCGATGCTCGAGGCGCTTGCTGCGGCGGATCGAGGCCATCTTCGCTTCGAGTTTTTCCTCGTGCGGAATCATCCGCGCGAGCTTCGCCACCAGGGCGTAGCCCTTGTCGAAGAAGCCCTCGGAGGTGTATCGATCGGCGATCGAAAGATACTCCTCGATGCCCTCCCCGGCCTGCCCGGTCTTGAGGTAGATGTCGGCGAGCTGGATGCGGGCCCGGTAGTTGCCCTTGTTGGCCTTTACCCGTTTCTTGAGCTTCTCGAGAGCTTCGTCGTAACGCTCGAGGGTGATGAGGTCGTCGATCGTCAGCTTCTCCTCGGTGGAGGCGCTCGACTTCGAGGTCGCCTTGCTCGCCGCGGAGGTCACGCTGTTGAGCCAGTCTTTGATTGCCAAGGGAATACCGTCTGTTGAGTCGATGGATACGTCTAAGGGAGAGGACGCTTCCCGCGAAGCCGGGTTGCTTACAGTCAAATTATAGCCCCGGGCGGGGCAAAACGCGGCATAGCGTATGATTTTTCGGCTGGTACGTCGATTGCACTTTTGGAGTGGTGGCGCTAGAAGACCAAGAGACACCGGCGCCACCGCCCGAAAGGGGGCAAGCCATGACACGAATCACCCACAATCCGCGACCCGATCGAACGGCGGCTTTGCGCGCCGATCACCGGCCCTGGATAGCGCTGCTCGCGAGCGCTCTGCTGGTCGCCGTGGGCGCGCTCCTGGCGGCCACCTCGGCCTACGGGCAAGACGGCTACCAGAACGCCGAAGAAAACGGTGACGCATATGGTTTCGTGCGCCGCGTCGAGGGCGAGGTGCTTCTGGCCGGGCTCGAGCAGGACGACGCGGTCGAGGCCGAGATCAATCATCCCCTCTTGACGGGTGATCGGATCGAAGCCTCGAGCGGCCGGGTGGAGCTGGTTTTGCCCGACGGTTCCATCGTTCGCGTCGAGCGAGGCTCGACGGTTGTCTTCGACGCGCTCGCCGGATCTCCGGACTCGGAGATCGACGGCGGCTCGGTGCTGGTCCTCGAGCAGGGCGTTCTCCAGGTGCGGACTCCCGACACCTTCTACGGCGGCGACGAGTTCGCGATCGAGACTCCCAACGCCGACATCTACCTTGGCGCGGCCGGCACATACCGAATCAAGGCACGCGGCTCGAGCTTCACCGAAGTCACGGTGCGCGAGGGATTCGCCGAGGCCGCCACGAACCAAGGCTCGACGGTGGCTCGCGAGGGCGAGGCGCTCGAGGTCACCGGCAGCAGCCGGCCCTTCGCGGAAGTCGTGGCCGCGGGTCCGGCGGACGGGCTCGAATACTGGGCCGAAGATCTGGATCGCGCCGCTCCCCGACGCCGCGAGGAATACGTGGATTCGCGCCTCGCCTACGCCGCGGCGCCCCTCTATGACTCGGGTGAATGGCTGGTCGTCGACGCGCACCGCGTCTGGCGGCCCTACGTGCGGACCGACTGGCGGCCGTTTCAGCATGGGCGCTGGGTCTACACCCCCAGCGGTTTGACCTGGGTATCGAGCGCGCCCTGGGGCTGGGTCACCAGCCACTACGGTTCCTGGGATCTCGTGCCCGGCTACGGTTGGCTCTGGTATCCCGGCGCGTACTACCAGCCCGCCTCGGTGTACTGGTACTGGGGTCCGACCTACGTGGGCTGGGTTCCCTACGGCTACTACGCCCGGCACTACGGTCCGCGGTACGGCTACGGAGTCCACAGCTGGAACGTCTTCGGCTGGGCCGGAGGCGACTGGGGCTTCTGGGCCGACTGGACGTTCTGCCCGACGCGCTACTTCGGTAGGCCCGGCTACACCCGCTATTGGGACACCGGGCGCAACCTCGCCAGAACGCGGCGCTTCGCGGTGCCCCGCGGGATCGTCACCAGCGACACGCGCGGCCTGAGCCGCGATCGTTGGGGCAAGCCCAACGACGTCTTCGAAACCCTGATCCGGCGCGATCCTGAGCGGGCGGGTCGGAGTCTTCCCGATGTCACCGACTTCGTCGCGCGGCGCAAGCTCTCGGAGGCTCGCCTGAGCGAGATCAGAGAAGACCGCACGGCCTCGATCAAGGAGCGGCTGCGGCCGCTCGACCGCGACAACCGAGGACGATTCACGAGCGGCACCGGGAGTCGGTCCACCGACACGACGGTGCGCTCGGGCAACGGTGGCAGCCGGAGTTTGTCGAGAGACGACAGCGGCGAGAGGATCGGCAGATCGGGGACGAGCCGAACCTTCAGCGACCGGAGCCGGTCGTCCGACGAGGACACCGGATCGAGCGGTCGGCGAATCATCACTCGTCGTTCAGATGGCGGCGACGCCACTAGCTCCGATCGCGGGCGCGACAGCCGCGCCGGTGTGCGTGGCGGGAGCACCCGCGACCTCGGACGCTACGACAAGGACGAAGACGAGAACGACGGCGACCGGCGCCTCCGGCTCGACCGAACCGAAGGGGGCGACCGCGGCTCCGCCTTGCGTGGAGACGAGTCCGCCGAGGACGAGGCTCCGGCGCGCAGGGTGCTCGATCGCATTCGCGCGTATCGCGAGTCCCAAGGGTCGAGCTCGGACAGCGGCTCACGCCGCTCGAGCTCCGCGACCGACGACGGCTCTTCCGAGTCGCGAAGCGGCAGCTCGGCTCGGGGATCCAGCTCGCGGAGCGGATCCTCGCGGGTCACGCGCGAGTCCGGCAGCAGCTCGTCGAAGGGCTCGGCTCGCGGCTCCAGCGGCAGCTCTAGCTCGAGCAAGGGCAGCGTCAAGCGCTCCTCGCCTCCGCCCCAGCGCTCCTCGGCCAGCTCGGGCCGAAGCTCTGGTCGAAGCTCTGGAAAAGGCTCGGCCAGAAGCTCCGGCGGTAGCTCTCGTTCCCGGGTCAAACGGCCCAACGGCTAGAGCGCGCGGCAGCGAGTAGAATCGCTGCCGTGCGAGTCGACAAGCTTCTGCGGGGTCTGTTTATTTTCTACTGTGCCGAGGCCGGCGCCTTTCTCCTGATGGCGCCGTGGAGCTCGCTCTGGGACCAGACCCTGTTTCAGGTTCCCCTGCCCCTCGTCCAGGGGGTCTATCTCCATCCGCTCTTCCGCGGGGCGATCAGCGGTCTGGGCGCGGTGCACATCCTGTGGGGCGCCCACGATCTCGAGGACTGGCTCTCGAAGCGGCATGCCCGGAGTCGTTCGGAATGAGGGCCATTCCCAGATTGATGGCGATTCGGAACCCGGGCTCTCTATTGGCGCTCGAAACGTGGCTGGCGGATCTCGCCCGGAGCGCGGCGGCGATCGGCGTCGATGCGGTCCAGATCCGGGACCGGGAGGCGACCGATCGGGAGGTCTACGAGCAATGCGTAGCGGCCCGCACGGCCCTGCCGCCCTCGATCGCCCTGCTCGTCAACCGGCGCCCGGATCTCGCGCTCGCCTCGGGCGCGCACGGCGTGCAGCTGCCGGCCGCCGGGCTCC
>CALZIK010000095.1 GCA_945787635.1 Thermoanaerobaculia bacterium
CCGCGTCGCGGCGCAGGCGCCGCGCTCCGGAGCCCGCCGCAGCCCGAATTCGAGCAACGGTCGCCCGCGCCCCGCGCCGCTGATCCTCGCGGCCTTGGTGGCGATCAGGGTCTGGTAGTTCAAGTGATTCAGCAGCGGCGTCTCGAGGATCTGGGTCATGGCCAGCGGCCCCGACACCACCGCGATCGGCACATGGGGATGGACCACCCGCCCCTCGGGCACCGCGTCGATCGAGATCCCGGAGAAGTCGGCCTCCCGGCGCAGCCATTCGAGAAAGTCCTCGTCGAAGAGCCGGTCTCCCGAGCTCGAGCGCTGGCCGCGGAGGATCTCGATCTCGCGTTCGCCGGCCCGCGCCTCGGTCATCCAATCGTAGAGCCACTCGAAGCCGGCGAAGACGCAGAAGCCGGCCTGGTGATCCCCGTAGTTCGGGTACCGGCGAAAGAAATAGTCGAACTGGACGCGCTGCTCGTGCAGGCCCAGCCGGTAATAGAGCTGAGCCGAGGTCAGATGATACTGGTCGGTAAAGAGGAGTCCCTCGGCGACCTGTCGATCCTGCATCTTCACGGCTCCAAACGATATCCTAGTGGCCTATAACACTCGAAGCGATACTCGATGGCCGAGCCATTCGTCGTCGAGGTCAAGGCGCGCCGACGCAGTCATAGCGGTGCCTATATCGAGGAGGCGCAACGCGGAGATCGGCCACGAGGGCCGGCCAGGTAGTATCGTTTTGGGTGTTACAGGCCACTAGTGTCATGCCGATCGAATACGATGCCGAGACAGCTCTCCTTGTCGTGGACCTCCAGAACGACTTCGCCGACCCAAAAGGAAGCCTCTACGTGCGCGGCGGCGAAGAAGTGGTCGAGTCCATCAACGCCGAGATCGCCCTCGCTTTCGAGGCCGGCGCCTTCGTGGCGCATACCCAGGACTGGCACCCCGAATCCACGCCCCACTTCGAGAAAGACGGCGGGATCTGGCCGGTCCACTGCGTCGCCGGCACCTGGGGCGCCCAGCTCCATCCGGATCTTTCTCCAGCGGGACCGGCGATCCGCAAGGGCACCGGCGCCGAGGACGGCTACTCCGGCTTCTCCTCGCGGGACGCCGGCACCGGGACTGCGTCGAGCACCGGGCTGGCGGACCTGCTGGCCGAAAAGGGCATCCGGCGCGTCGTCGTCGCGGGCCTCGCGCTCGACTACTGCGTCAAGGCCACCGCGCTCGACGCTCGCGCCGGGGGCTACGAAACAACCGTGCTCCTCGACGCCACGCGAGCCGTCGATCTCGAGACCGGCGACGGCGAGCGAGCGGTTGGCGAGTTGGTTGCAGCCGGCGTTGTCGTCGCTTCGACGGCTGCTCGCTAGCGCAGCGCGAACCGCACCGTCAGGCTGTAGCGCACCGCGATCAGGCGCCCGCCGAGCCGGGCGGGCTCGAAGCGCCAGGTCTCGACGGCCCGCACCGCGGCCTCGGTGAGGCCGAAGCCGAGCTCCTTGAGCACCTCGATCTCGGTGACGATGCCGTTCTTGTCGATCACGGCGTCGAGGATCACCACGCCCTGCTCGCGGGCCTTGCGAGCGGGCTCGGTGTAGGCGGGATCGAGACCCGCCAAGCGGATCGGCCGGGTCATCTCTCCGGTGAAGCGCACCGGCATCTCGACCGGCGCCGGCGGAGGCCCGGGTATCGCCGTGATCGGCGCCGACGGCAGGGTCAGCTCGATCGGAACCGAGGGCACTTCGGCGATCCGCAGGGGCTCTGGCGGCGCGAGCTCGGGCGGAACGGGAACCCGAACCACCTCGCGCGGCGCCTCAGGCGCGACCGCCTCAGGCGGTTTCGGCTTGGGATCCTTGAGCGCTACGTTCCTGACCTGGAAACGAAGCACGGCATCCACGGGAGCCAGCACCTCTGGATCCTCTACCATGCGCACCACCAGCAGTGCCGCGTGTATCAGGATCGCAAATCCAAGCGCGACCTGCAGTCCGCGCCGGTCTTCTCGCCGGTCGGCGTGCCAATCGAGGGCCCAATTGACGGTGTGAGATGCGTCGGGGGCTGGCTGGCGGGGGTGATCCATGCGGGGCTCCTTTCGAAGAGTTGGACCGGCCAACCGGGAAGTGGTTCCCGAGAACGCCCGTTCCCCCGGCCGTCCCGGACTGGCGCCCGCCGCGGATTGGGTGTAGATTTCCCCTCGGGGAGGCAGTTTCATGAAGACAGGGCTTCTCGTCTTCATCTCCTTGGTCGCCTTGGCGCTTGCCTGGGCGGCTTTGGACGACATCACGACCGGGTCCGAACCGTCTTTTGGGCTGGAGTGGACCATGGTCGGTGCCGCGATCTTGTGGCTGGCCTTCGTCGTCGCCATCTGGCGGCGGCATAGGAACCTGGGCCGCTAGGCGTCACGGAATCCTACGCTCAGCCTTCGGGCCGCCCATGTCATTACCATTTTCATTACGCTATGCTACAACTGACAAAAGGGGGGTCCAAATGAAGCAAAAGAATCTTCGCCTGGCGACCATGATGACCGTGGCGTGTCTGACCGCGCTTCTCGCGAGTGGGTGTGGGCCGCCGGAACCGGCCCGGGAACCCGCGACCACTGAGGAAACCCCGCCGGTCGTGGCGCTGGAGCCTCCGCCCAGCCTCGTCGGCGCCGGCTTCGCGCCCAGCGACAACCGGCGTATCGAGCTGACCTATCAGGACTTCAACGACGCCTGCGCGGAGGACCAGACCGGGGACACCTGCGTCCTCACGGACCCGCTGACAGCGACGATCTGGAAGGACAAGAACAACAACTCCGGCAAGCCCAAGAAGGTCCGGTGGTGGATTCCGCGCGACCAGAAGGGGGTCTACTATTTCGAGATCGTCCACAAGGGAGATCCGGCCGAGAACTGGTTGAATACTGTCGAGGCGATCGACTGCAACTCCAATCACACGACCAGCATCAAGCCGGACCCCGATGACCTGCCGTCCGGAGACGTCGACTGGCCCTACCGAGTCACGGTTTTTCAGTGCACCGAGGCAGGCGACCAGGGCGAGTGCCTCTGCCAGACCGATCCGATCATTCGGATTCACGAGTGACCGAGGTCTGACCGCATCCCGCGCCTAGGCGTCGGGCTTGGCCAGCGCGAGAAAGCGGGCATCGTCGCGTAGCTCGGCGAACTCGTCTTCCTCACGGATCAGATCGAGCGACACACCCAGCGAGACGGCGGTGCGGATCGCCGCCAGCGCCTCCTCCCGCTCGTCGCAAAGGGCGTGCACCATGGCGCGGTCGTGTGCGTTCTGCCCTGTGGCGGGAAGGTCGGTCTTGAGTCGAGTCGCGAACCGGCTGGCGTTCGCGCATTCGCCCGCCTTGGCCGAGTACAAAGCCTGTTGGATCAGGAGCTCGTTGCTGTTCGGCCTCTCCGCCAGGGCCTCCTCGACCAGCGCCAGCGCCGCGCGGTACTCCGCCTGCGCTTCCGCCCTGCGACCCCGACGAAGGAAGAGATCCGCGAGATTCCCGTGGTTGGCCGGGTCCTTCGGCTCGAGCTTCACCGCCAGCCGGTAGTAGGTCTCGGCCTTGTCGACCCGATTGGCAAAAAAGTAGGCCGTGCCGATGTTGCTGGCCAGCTTGGCGTCTTCAACCGGACCCTCCAGGCCCTCGAAGGCCTCGATCGCCCCCTTGAAGTCACCCTCCCGCAGGCGAACCGCGACCAGATTCCACTGGGGCCAGCTCACCCCGGCCGGAGCGAGAGCGGCGGCGCGGGCGAACGCCGTCCGGGCTTGAGGATAGTCACCCATTCGCACAAGAAACGCGCCAAGCGCGTTCCAGTGGTGCCAGTGCTCGCTACCCAGCGCGATCGCCAGACGCAACGATCTCTCGGCGCCGTCGAGGTCACCGGCTTCCTCATAGCTGAACGCGAGCTCGTGGTAGGCCTCGTCGGGGCGCGGGTGGTTGCCCAGGAGCTGCCGCAGCTCGGCCAGCGACTCGGCGTATCGGCCGGTCGCCCGATACACCTTGGCCGCCGCCACGATTGCCGACGGCAGCTCGGCGTCCAGCTCGAGGGCTCGGCGCGCCTCTCGTTCGGCTTCGGCCAGATCGCTCGGGTCCTTCGAGCGGCCGTGAAGCCTCAGATAAGCCTCGCACAAACCCACATGAGCGAGCGCGAACTCGGGATCCAGTCGAACAGCCTGCAAATAGAGGTCGCGAGCGAACTCGGGTCCCCTGGGATTGTCCACCGCTTCGAGAAACTGTTGCGCCTGCAGGTAAAAATCGTAGGCCTTCGGGGAGCGCGTCGGTTTCTTCGCAAGCCGGGTGCGCTCTTCGCGGGACAATGGAATCGAGGCGAACCGCGCCAGATCTTGCGCCACCGCCTGCTGCACGGACCCAACCTTCCCGCGCGTTGTGCGGTAGCTCTTCGACCACACCACCAGTCCGGTCCGCGCGTCGGAGAGTCCGACGTCGGCTCGTAGGCCATCGGGCGCGCCGTGGAGCTCTCCCGTCACCACCCCCGCCACACCCAGCTTCTTGCCGAGCTCGGTCGCGCTCAGACCGCGGTCGCGATGGCTCCACGCCTCCGAACGACCGACGACGCTCAGACCCTGCATGCCGCTGAGCTGGGCGATGAGGCCCGCGCCCAGGCCCTCGCCGAGATAGTCCTGCTCGGGTTCCCCGGTCAGGTTGGCGAACGGCAAAACCGCGAGCACGTCATAGCCGCTCGGCACAGCCTCGCGGAAAAGCGGGAGTCCGATCCCAGCAAGCGCTGCGATGAGCGCGGCGGCCAAACCGGCAGCCCACCAGCGCCGAGCTCTCCACGGCGAACGCCTCTCGGCGAACGGCACCGCGCCGGTCTCGAGCGACGAGGTGCGAACCTGCCCGGCCGCAACTTCTTCCCCGAGCGCAGCCAGGTCTTCGCGCAGGTCCTGCGTAGCGCGATACCGGTGCGCGGTCTCCTTGGCCAGGCAGTGCTTGATGATGCGCCCAAGGTGGTAGGGCGCGTCTTCGCGAACGTCGGTCACCGACGGAGGCTTGCGAGTGAGGATCGCCGACGCGACGTCCAGCCTCGAGTCGCCCTCGAACACGCGGTTGCCGGTCGCCATCTCGTGCAGGATTACCCCTAGCGAGAAGATATCCGTTTGGTGGTTGACAGACTGGCCGCGCAATTGCTCGGGCGACATATAGGCTAGGGTGCCGACAACGTCCCCGTCACGAGTCAGCGTCTCGGCGGTCTCCGAGGCATCGCCGGGAACTTCATCGTCGCGCAGTTTCGCGAGACCGAAGTCGAGCACCTTCACAGCGCCGCGCTCGTCCAGCATGATGTTGTCCGGCTTCAGATCGCGGTGAATGATCCCTCGCTCGTGAGCCGTGGCGACGGCATCAACCAAGGGAACCGCAATCTGGAAGAACCGCTCCAGCGGCAGTCCTCTTGGCGAGATCACCCGGCTAAGCGGCTGACCCTTGATCAGCTCCATGGTCAGAAACCGGACTCCCTCCGCCTCCTCGACGGAATGAATCACCACGATGTTGGGATGGCTGAGAGTCGCCACCGCTTCGGCCTCTCGCTGAAATCGTTCGAGCCGGCGCGGATTCGACGCGACCTCGGGCTTCAGGACCTTGAGCGCCACCAGCCTTTTGAGACGCGTGTCCTCGGCCGCATACACCTCGCCCATCCCTCCTGCGCCGAGCTTCTCGACGATCCTGTACGAGGCAAGAGTTCGGCCGACCATGGTCATCACCGATGCGCGCTAGCTCCCCTGTGTAGGCGATCAGTATACGGAAATCGTCGGTCCACGGCCGATCGGACGCCAGCGACTAGTGGCCTGGAACGCTCGAGGCGATGCTAGATGGCCGAGCCATTCGTCGTCGAGCTGAAGGCGCGCTGAAGCGGTCATAGCGGAGCCTATGTCGAGGAGGCGCAACGCAGAGATCGGGGAAAAGGGCCGGCCAGGTAGTAGCGATTCGGGTGTTACAGGTCACTAGGAGATTGCTGAAGAACCCTAGGTGCAGCCTTCTTTGGTCTCGGCCACCAGGTGATCCACCACGGCCGTGAACTCGCCGCTTTCCTGATAGACCGCAAGCTGGCGGTCGGCGCTCGTACCGTCGGCGAGAATCGTCTCGACGTAGCTGACCTCCTCCAGGATTCCGAGATCGTCGGCGACGTCGCCGACGAAGTCCAGGATCTCCCGAGCCAGAACCTCGAACGGCACCTCCTCCCGCTTGCCGAAATCGAGCAGCTTGCCACGGATTCCGAAACGAGCGGCGCGCCACTTGTTCTCGGTAATCAGATGATGGGCGTAGCGTCGCCACGAGAGGTTGTTCTGCCGGAGCTGATACAGCTTGGCCACCAGCGCCACCGTCAGCGCCGCCAGGCAGATGGCCTCGTCGACCTTGGTGCAGATGTCGGTGACCCGAAACTCGAGGGTCGGAAAATTCGGATGCGGCCGGATGTCCCACCAGATGCGGGTCGCGTCTTCGATGCAGTTCGTTCGGACCAGGGTATCCACGAAACGCTCGTACTCGCTCCACGATTTGAAGGCCGGCGGGGGGCCGGTGCGGGGAAGGTCCTGGAAGATGATCGACCGATACGACCGGATGCCGGTGTCGCGCCCCAGCCAGAACGGCGAGCTGGTCGAAAGCGCCAGGAGATGCGGCAGGAAGTAGCGCGCCTGATCCATGAGATCGATCCTGAGATCCTGGTCCTCGATTCCGACGTGGACGTGCATTCCGAAGATCAGGAGCCTCTTCGCGATGTAGGCGAGTTGATCGCGGTGCTTGTAGTAGCGCTCCTTGGGCGTCACCGTCTGGTCGGCCCAGCTAGAGAATGGATGAGTGCTCGCGGCCAGCACCTGAAGACCGTTGTTCTCGGCTACCTGCACCACCGTCGAGCGAAGCCGCACCAACTCCTCGCGGGCCTCGGCGATCGTCCGGCAAATCTTGCTCCCGACCTCGACCTGCGATTGCAGGAACTCTTCCTTGATCTGGTCCTTGAGCACATGCCTGCCCTCTTCGAGCATCTCCTGGACGTACGAAGTGAGCTCACGGGTGTCGGGATCGACGACTTGATACTCCTCTTCGATACCGATCGTGAACTCGGGCAGAGCCATCCGGAACCCTCCACAGCGTAAATGTCGAAAGCAGACGCAAGTGTAACAGCCAGCCTTGACACGCCAATGGCTCCGGCCCGGCTCGAGCTCAAAGCCCGAGGCCGAACCGGAGGCCACCGACGGATTGGATCTGCAGGTCTCAGTTGACCAAGAAGCAGGTCTCGATCGAGGTGTTGTTGTGGGTGTCGGTGCGCACCAGGATCTCGAGCTTCCATTCGCTCGACAGCGCGAGGTAGCCGTCGGGAATGTCGAACTGGGTGACATCCGGGGGCATGATCGCACTGAGCTTGACCTCGTCGGTCTCGATGAAGAACTCGTAGAGCTCGATGTCGACCGGACCGATCGCGCCGATGTCGGGATGCGACGTAGTGACCGGGTCCCAGTCCACCAGGACCGGAGCCGAGACGACCGGAACCGGGCCTTCGTCGCAGTCCTCGGGCACAGCCTGCCCGTTGACGGTGACGTTACCGACCGGGGCGGCCATGACTTGGCTGAGCTCGACCGGGCTTTCGAGATCGACGCCGTCGGTCGTCGTGCCGCTGATCTCGTAGATGCCTGGAGGGAAGCGATTGAAGAACGCCTCGGGCGACTGCTCCTCGAAGTTTGGCTCAGCGCTTTCGAAAGACAGCTGGGTCAGCCCCTGTAGCCGCAGCTTCGAGCTCGCCTTGATGTCGAGCAGCTTCTTGTTGCCGGGCGAGGTGATCCGGAGCTTCTTCCAGGGTTCACCGTCGACCGCCGAGTGAATGCCGAGGTCGCCGTCGCTGTTGTTGAGCTCGAAGAAGAGCTCGGCTTCGCCAAAGGGATCCGCCGCCCAGCAGGGCGCCGCTATCGTTCCGAGCATCAGGGCCGCCGTTACCCCTCCTAGAACGGATTTCAGGTTCTTTCGTGTCATTGACTGAATCTCTCCTTGCGTACTGAATTGCTTGTGGCAGCTTCCGATGCACGTGCACTCCGTTGGATGAGACTCCCGCAGCGATCCTTCGCGGCACGCGGCGACTTCGTCATGCCCCTTGGCACGGCCCCTCGGCGTCGGTCATAGTCCGCATGATGCCGACCTACGCCATCGGTGACGTGCACGGCTGCTGGCGCGAGCTCGAGCGCCTGCTGACGGTGATGCCCATCGACTGGAAGACGGATCGGCTGTGGATGGTGGGCGATCTGGTCTGCCAGGGTCCCAACTCGCTCGAGGTGCTGCGCTGGGCGCGCAAGACCTCAAAGAAGATGCGCGAGCGCTTTCGCGTGGTTCTCGGCAATCACGATCTGCGGCTTCTGGCGTCAGGGCTGGGCTTCGCGCGGCCCCGCCGGCGCGACCGCGCCGACGACATTCTGGCTGCCGACGACCGCGACAAGCTCTTGAGCTGGCTCGCGGGTCTGCCGCTTCTCCACCGTGAGAACGGCTTTCTTCTCGTCCACGCGGGTCTTTGGCCCGACTGGACCCCGCGCGCGGCCGAAAAGCGCGCACGCCAGGTCGAGCTCGCCTTGCGCAAGGGTAAAGGCAAGGCCAAGCAGCTTCTGTCTCCCAAGGTCGGCCCCGACCAGATGAGCGCCTCGGCCGCCGAGCTCGCCCACGCACTCGAGGCCTTCACCGAGCTGCGCACCTGCACGCACAAGGGCAAGGCCTGCTCGTTCAAGGGGCCGCCGGTGGCTGCGCCCAAGGGCTGCATGCCGTGGTTCGAGGTCCCGGGCCGGCGAAGCGCCAAAGCCACCGTCGTCTGCGGCCATTGGGCCGCGCTCGGCCTGCGAGTTCAGCAGGGCCTGTTCGCGCTCGACACCGGTTGCGTTTGGGGCGGGGCCCTCACCGCCGTGCGGCTCGAAGACGGACACGTCTACTCACAGCGAGCCCTTTAGGAACCCACGGCGCCGGCTATCGCCGAGCTGGAAAGCGCCCCTTCCTGGACCGCGAGCCCTACTCGGCGGGCCTGTAGATCCCGGTCGTCTCGTCGCCGAGGCGGAGTTTGGCCGCGCGACGCCGCGCCTCTCGCTTGGCCTTGAGGCGACCGAGGTAGAGGTTGAGCTGGCTGCTGCGCGCGAGAAACCAGATCGGCAGCCTTCGGCGCACGCCCAGCTCGCGCTGAAGCTCGAGCAGGCCGTCATCCTCGGAATCCACGGCCAGTCCCTCGCGAAGAGTGTGAATCGCGCCGTGTCGGTTGTCGAGCAAGAGATACGTCTTTGCGAGGTTCAAGTAGTTCACCGGCTCCGTCGGCTCGACCACTACCGCATGGGTGCACCACTCGAGCCCTTCGTGCATCCGCCCCTCACAACGCGCCATCGCAAGCCCGAGATGCGAGTAGAACTTCCCCGGCATGCCGTTGCAGACGCCCTCCTGGTGCTTGAGCCGCCTGAGGTGGATGAGCCCCTCTCGCCAGTTGCCGCTCGAGCAGGCTCGTATTCCGAGTTCCAGGGTTTCCTTGCAGTTCAGCGGCACGAAGGCCTCCTTGCTCAAGTCCCGTTGTCGGTAACTCCACTGTAAATGGAGCGCTATCTCAATGTCAGATCAAATACTGTCACAACCGCATGCCAGAGGCCAGAAAGCGTACCGGCGGCCTCCTCCCGGGTTGCTGAGTTGCTCAGAACCGATCTGGCGGAGACACTAGTGGCCTGTAGCACTCGAAGCGATACTGGATGGCCGAGCCATTCGTCGTCGAGGTCAAGGCGCGCCGACGCAGTCAGAGCGGTGCCTATGTCGAGGAGGCGCAACGTAGAGATCGGCGACCAGGGCCGGCCAGGTAGTAGCGTTTTGGGTGTTACAGGCCACTAGATTCCGACTCGGCTGCCGCAGGTCTCCGATCCGCCGCCGATTGGTCATCGCCGGCTTCAATTGATCGGCTGCGGCGAGATGCAGTTGCCCGCGCGCGGCGTTGGGTGCACCAGCACATCCTCGATCTCCCCCTCGCCCAGAGACCCGGCCAGCTCGTTCGGTGTATCGGTCACGATCACTCGCATCCAGAAGCACTCGGCGATGGGCACGGCGGGGCGTGGAAACCGGATCTCCGGAAGATCGACGGTCTGATTTCTTCGTAATCTGAAGTGTTGCAGACAGTACCACGCTAGATACCTGCTACCGTTCTGACGGTGGGAGAGCACATGACCGTTGACCGAGTGATCTCGTACGAGCTCCGGCGCGTGGATCCGCTGCGAGCTCGCATCGATGTCGTCGCGCTCAAGTACCCGCAGGGATACGACGACGAAGGTCTCGCCGTCGCCAGGGCATTCGAACAAAAGGGCACGCCCCTCGAAGCCTTCCAGGTCGCCGAGGATGCCTACGAGCTCATCCCTTCGGAGGGGGCTCTCGGGGCCTCACATGCCCTTTTCGTCGGAGTTCCGCCGATCGCCGAGTTCCTCTACGAGGAGATCCGCCGTTTTTCCGCCCAGGTGCTGACCATCCTCGCCCGCGAGCGGCCTGAGGTCCGAACGGTCGCGATGCCACTGCTAGGTCCGGCCGGCCTCGACGCCGTCGAGTCGGCCCGCCAGCAGCTCCTCGGAGTCAAGGACGCCGTCGCCGGCGGAAGCTACCCGGAAGCTCTCGAAGCCGTGGTCATCCTCGAGGTCAGTCCGGCGAGCCTCGAGGCGGCGACCCTCGCGATCCGGACCGAACAGCAGGGCACGAAGCCTCCTGCGGGTTGGACGCCGAGGGGCCGGCTCGAATGGCCGATCTGCCCGGTCCCGCCCCCGGCCACCACCCGAGCCAAGGCGCCGCGAGCGATCAAGGCCACCGTCAACAAGGTTGCCGGCAAGCCCGCCAAGCGTCCGACGGCCTTCGTGGCGATGCCCTTTGCTCCCGCCATGCGCGACACCTGGAGGTTCGGAATTCAGCGCCCCGTGCGCGAAGCCGGCTACCTCTGCGAGCGGATGGACGAGGTGGTATTCCTCGGCGACATCATGTCCCGCGTCCGCAAGGGCATCGAAGAGGCGGATCTGGTAATCGGCGTTCTCACCGGCAGCAACCCGAACGTCTTTCTCGAGATCGGCTACGCCTGGGGTCGAGAACGCCCGACGCTCTTTCTCTGCCAGAAGAACAAAGACGGCTCGAACCCTGAGCTCCCCTTCGACCTCCAGGGACACAGATGCATCTACTACCTCGACTTGTCCGAGCTAAAAGACGAGCTCGAGAAGTTCTTGAAGGCTCTGCCGGCGGTGTAAACCGCCGCGCGCCCGTGGCCATAGCCAGTCGGGGGCCCTGCGGAATGTCCTCGAAGGTGCGTCGATTCGCACCCGAACGCGCTTAGAAAGACTTGCTATCGTCTGTGGGCCAAAAATGCCGCAAACCTTCCACTTCGCGATGATCAAGCCGTCGCACTACGACGACGACGGCTACGTGATCCAGTGGCTGCGCTCGGCGATGCCATCGAACACGCTCGCGACCCTCTTCGGGCTGGCCGCGGACTGCGCCGAGCGGCGAATCCTGGGCGACGACGTCGAGTTTCGTTTCACCACCATCGACGAGACCAATACCCGCGTCCGGATCGACAAGATTGTTCGGGAGGTTGGGCGTTCCGATCACGCGCTGATCGGCCTGGTCGGCGTCGGGTCCAATCAGTACCCGAGGGCGCTCGATCTGGCGCGAGCGTTTCGCGCCGAGGGGGCTTTCGGTCTGCATCGGAGGCTTTCACGTCAGCGGTTGTCTCTCGATGCTCCCCGAGCTCACCCCAGAGCTTCAGGAGGCTCTGGATCTGGGCGTTTCGCTCTTCGCGGGCGAAGCCGAAGGCCGCCTCGACACCGTGCTCGCGGACGCTTACCGGGGCGAGCTTCAGCCGGTCTACAACTACCTCGACGACCTGCCGGCGATCGAGGATACCCCGATGCCCATCCTGCCCGCCAAGAGAGTCAAGCGCACCGCCAGCGCCCAGTCGAGCTTCGACGCCGGCCGCGGCTGCCCCTTCCGCTGCAGCTTCTGCACGATCATCAACGTCCAGGGGCGGCAGTCACGCTATCGACGCCCCGAGGAGATCGGCGAAATCATCCGTCGCAACCTCGCACAGGGCATCAGGCGGTTCTTCATCACCGATGACGATTTCGCGCGCAACCGCATCTGGGAAGAGGTTTTCGATCACCTGATCGAGATTCGAGAGCGCGAGAGTCTCGAGTCCAACCTGGTCATCCAGGTAGACACCCTCTGCCACAAGCTGCCCAACTTCGTCGAAAAGGCGGCGCGGGCGGGTGTCAAGCGGGTCTTCATCGGTCTCGAAAACATCGATCCCGCAAGCCTCAAGACGGCGCACAAAGCACAGAACCGGATCACCGAGCATCGCCGGATGCTGCAGGCTTGGCGCGCCGACAAGGTCGCGACCGTGGCCGGCTACATCCTGGGTTTTCCGGGCGACACCGTCGAGAAGATCATGCACGACATCGAGATCATCAAGACGCCCGGGACTCCCGATCGAGAGCCCATTGACCTTCTACGCGAAGCACTGGAAGCACGTGATCGCTTCGTTCTGGCGTGCCGGCCGCATGTACATGCGCTACCAACCCTTGCGACGGGCGCTGCTGCGTGATCCGGGCGCCGCGAGCTACACCGGCACCGCGCTGTCGCCGGTCACCGACGACGAGCTGGACGAGCTCGAGATCTTCCAGGTGAGCGAGGGCGCACGCAGTGCGGCACGCAAGGCCCAGAAGCGGTCCAGCTCGCCAGGCGCGCTAGGCGCACGCCTGGCTCCACTGACTCCACTCTCCCCACCGGAAAAAGCGTCGGGCACAGAGGACGCTACCCGACGCGAAGTTCCTCTCCTTACTGCTTGATCTCCTCCTTGTCGGACGGCATGCACAGCTCCTCGGGTGCATAGATCAAAACCGCCCCGCGGCCGAACTGATTCTCGGTCTTCCTGCCCTCTCGTTTGTCTCACCGCGGAGTAACGCCGCGGACTTCTTGCCAAGAACTTCTTGAAGGGAGAGCTTTCGCGATGCTAGTCTGCTAGCCGAAGTCCTTCGGAGTCTCCGTGCGACCGGGGTACCTGAGGATCCTATGGGTTTTCGCTCCGCCACCCGGGGAGGTGGTCGTCAGCGAGGAACCCCGGCCGGCCGGTTTGCTGAAGGGCGCGATTCCGAATCGTCCTAGAAGGAGGAGCCGAACCATGCAGGGCTGGTTTCGATTTGTGCTGTGCTGCCTAGTCGCCGTCACGGCGCTCGGCAGCACAACCATCACCGCGTCCGCGCAAGACTTCCAACCGATCCGGCCCACGGCCGTGGAGCCTGACCTCGAGTTCCCGGAGCGCAAGGCGCCTGGACCCGAGACCCTATATCTGGTCCGCCTCGCCGACCCTCCGATTGCGGCCTATCGGGGTGGGACCGCCGGCCTCGCACCGACGAGTCCGGAGGCCACCGGAGAGGGGAAGCTCCTCGCCGGCTCGAGCGCGGTGCTCGCCTACCGGACGTTTCTCGAGAGCCGGCACGCGGAGTTTCTGAACTCGGTCTATCACATGCTGGGACGGGCTCCGGTGATCGCCCATCGCTACTTCGCCGCCAACAACGGCATGGCCGTTCGGCTTCTGCCCGAGGAAGCCGAAAGGGTCAGCCGGCTGCCGCAGGTCGCCTTCCTTCAGGCGGATTTCACCCGCCAACTTCACACCGATGCGGGACCCTCGTGGATTGGCGCGGATTCCATCTGGGACGGCTCCGGCACCGGCGGGCTCGGCTCGACCCAAGGCGAAGGGATCGTCATCGGTGTCATCGACTCGGGCATCAACCCCTCGAACCCATCGTTCGCGGCGGTCGGACCCGTCGACGGATATGTCCACATCAACCCCAACGGCAGCGGCACGTTCGTTCCTGGAAGCTACTGCGCGACCGTCCCGTCGCTGTGCAACGACAAGTTGATCGGGCTCTGGAACTTCACTACGGATTCCGATCCCGTGGACAACGACGGGCACGGCTCCCACACCGCCAGCACGGCGGCCGGTAACCTGCTCCCCGCGACGCTTCTCGGAGCAGGGGCCAGCGACATCCGAACCATCTCCGGGGTGGCCCGCCACGCCAACATCATCGCCTACAAGGCCTGCGTCAGCGGCGGCTGCCCGGTCTCCAGCCTGACGAGCGCCATCGATCGGGCGATTCTCGATGGCGTAGACGTCATCAACTACTCGATCGGCTCCTCCGTACCCAGCGACGTGTGGAACGACTTCGATACCGTGGGCTTTCTCAACGCGCGCTCGGCCGGCGTTTTCGTTGCGACGTCGGCAGGCAATAGCGGCCCCGGCGCGAGAACCGTCGGATCGCCCGCCGACGCGCCGTGGCTCACGAGCGTCGCAGCAAGCTCCCACGACAGGGTGTACTGGAACGTCTTGCAGAGCATGAGCGGTGGCGGCGCTCCGCCGCCGGCCGACATCGTCGGCAAGGGGTTCACCGGAGGACTCCCGGCGACTCCGATCGTGCACGCCAAAAACTTCGGCGACGACCTCTGCCTCAATCCATTCCCAGCGGGGACCTTCAGCGGCCAGATCGTCGTCTGCAATCGGGGCTCTATCGCCAGGGTCGCAAAGGGCCAGAACGTGCTGGACGGCGGCGCCGGTGGCTATATCCTCGCCAATCAGCCCGGTGACGGCGAATCCCTGAGCCTGGACCCGCACGTCCTGCCGGCCTCTCACATCGGAAACTCCGACGCGCAGGTGCTCGAAGCCTGGCTCGACGTGGGCACCGGGCACATGGCGGCGCTTTCCGGAGCGACCCTCGACATCGACCCGCTCAACGGAGACGTCATGGCGTCCTTCAGCTCGAGAGGTCCCAATGGCGCTCTGGCCGAGATCATCAAACCGGATGTCAGCGCGCCCGGCGTGGACATCGCCGCGGCGTATGGGATCGCCGACCCCTCGCCTGCGGAATGGAGCTTTCTGAGTGGCACCTCCATGTCGAGTCCGCACGTCGCGGGCTCGGGAGCCCTCTTGAAGGCCCTCCACCCGACCTGGACCCCTGCCGAGATCCAGTCCGCCCTGATGACGACGGCGCAGCCGCCATTGGTCAAGGAGGATTTGACGACACCGACCGATCCGTTCGACGTCGGATCGGGTCGCGTGGACCTTCCCAACGCCGTCCAGGTCGGTCTCGTCATGAACGAGAGCCAGGCCGACTACCTTGCAGCCGACCCCGTGACCGGCGGCGATCCGTCCAGCCTCAACCTCGCCAGCTTGGGAAACGGATCGTGCCTGGGAGTCTGCACCTGGACCCGCGAGGTGCGCAGCACCCTCGCGAGCGCCATGAATTGGACCGTATCGGTCACCAATCCCCCGGGCATCGAGCTCATCGTCAGCCCGAACGCCTTCTCGCTCCCATCGACGGGCTCGCAAGCCCTGACCGTAACGGCCAGCCTGCTCGATCTGGCTCCGCCCGACACCTGGCGGTTCGGAAGTGTGCACCTGTCGCCTACCTCGGGACCGATCGTTCGCCTACCGGTGGCTCTCGCCAACGACAACCCGGGAGGGCTTCCCACGACCTATGCGGTCAGCACCAGTGCGACGAATCCCCTGTGCAAGGTTCCGTACGGCGACGGAAGCTACCTGAACTTGCAGGACTTCAGCATCTTCCCCGCCTCCACGCTGTTCGGTAACGAGTTCACCTGGTCCGCTTTTTCGACGGGCTCGCCGTTCAGCTACTACGGCTCGAGCTACACGGGTTGGCGCGGCAGCGACAATGGGTTCGGGTTCTTCGACGTAGCGAGCTTCGGCGGATCGCCGGCCATCCCTCAGACCCTGCCCGACCCGGCGCTTCCCAACACCCTCCAGGCGCCCTTGTGGAGCGATCTCGAGATCGTCTACGACGCCGGCACCAATCGCGGCGTGAGCCTCGCGACCCTCGGAGACGCGAGTGACCCCACGAGCTGGGCGATCGTCGAGTACGACGACCCGGTTCCGACCGGCGGAGGATCTTCGGTAGGCGACTTCCAGAACTGGGTGCGCCGCACGCCCGACGACGCGCCCGGCGCGCCGGACATCGTATTCGCCTACGACAACCTCGGGACGCTCCCCGCCTTGGCGACCATCGGCGTGGAGAACTTCGGCGGAACCGCCGGCGCAGCGCTCCTCAACCCCGGCAACCCAGCAAGCGCCCTCAGCAACGACTTCAAGGTCTGCTTCGACAATATCCTGGACTACTCGCAGTGTTCCGAGGAGCTCATCGTGACCGACCACGAGGTCGCTGGGCCGGAGAGCTTTCTTGCCCAGAGCTCGATCACGGCAGGGGCCGGGTTCACGGTCCTGCCCGGCGGTCAGGCCCACCTTCTGACCGATGCCGGAGGAAGAATCGTCTTCTACAACGGCACCGAGATCCAAGGGGAGATGGCGGCTGGGAGCCAACCGGGCATTTGCCCACCCTAGACGGCCGGCCGGTCTACTCCGGCAGGCCCATCTGTTCGAGAAAGACCCGCCAGCGAGGATCGTCATGCAGGCTGGTCAGGAAGGCGCTCACCTTCAGGTCTTGCAGCCCGGGATCGCGGTGGGATAACGCGCGCTCGAGCCACTCGAACGCCGCATCGGGCTCGCGGCGAAACGCATGGATCTCGGCCAGCTGGAAGGCCGCGTCGTCGCCGTACGTCTCCCTCATGTCGCGCAAGGCGGCGTCCGCCTCCGCAGGCCTGCCGAGCGCGTGGTAGGCGAGCGCCTTGCCGTTCATCCGCCAATGCGGCGCGGTCTCCTGCTCAATCCTCGCCAGTGCCTCTTCCGGGCGCGACCGCAAGAGCTCGACCAGACCCAGCCTCAAATACGTCCCATCACGGTCCGGCTGGAGCTCGAGCACCTTCGCAAATACAGTCTCCGCTTCCTCCAAGTGGCCGGCTCGCATCAAGCTGACTCCGAGCCTGTAAACCGCCGCCGAGCTCAGCGGATCGAGCTCCGCCGCCCGGCGAGCGAAGGCGATCGCCTGGTCCGTTCTGCCGAGCGCGCCGGAGAGGTTCGACGCGGTCAAGAGCACGGTGGCGTTGCCCGGAGCCAGAGCCCGCGCCTTGCCAAGGGCCAGTTCCGCCCCGGACCAATCCCGGTCGTACGACACCCTGACCTCTCCCAGCGCGGACCAACCCTCGGCCGATCTCTCGTCCAGCTCGACCGCGCGGGTCGCCGCCTCGCGCGAGAGACGAAAGCCCTCGTCGAACGGCACGAACGCCTGGTAGGCCTGCCAGATCCGAGCATGCGCGAGACCGGCCCAAGCCGACGCATAGCCCGGATCGAGCGTCAACGACCGCTCGAAGGCCTCCACCGCTTGCTCCAGAGCCTGTCTGGAGGTGTGCCTGCCGAAGTGCTGCCCTTGCAGGTAGAGGTTGTAGGCCTCGGGGTTTCGGCCTTGCGCGGACTGTTCGGCGGTCGCGCCGCCCAACAGCGTGACCTCGAGCGCTTCGGCCACCGAAGCAGCGATGTCGTCCTGAACCGCGAAAATGTCCTCCAGCGTGCGATCGTAGGTCTGCGACCAGAGATGAAAGCCGTCTGCGACGTTGACGAGCTGAGCGGTGATGCGGACCTTCTCCCCGGCCTTGCGCACGCTGCCTTCGAGAATGGTCGCGACATTCAGCTTCTTTCCGATCAAACGAAGATCTTCGGTCTGACCCTTGAAGGAAAACGATGACGTCCGCCCGGCCACTTTGAGATCGCGTATCTGCGCCAGGGCGTTCAAGAGTTCCTCGGCCAGACCGTCGGTGAAGTACTCCTGGTCCTGCTCCGGGCTCATATCGACGAAAGGCAAGACCGCGATCGAGGCGTGGGCGGCCTCGGCACCGAACGGAGCGCCGGCTACCGGCCCGCCGGGCGAATCGACTCCCCTGCCGAGCCAGAGCCCGGCCGCGAGAGTCGCTATCAGAGCCGTGGCTCCAAGCCCGATCCAGAGTCCGCGACGAGAAGGCGCACCGGGCGTCTCGCCCGCACCTCCGAATTCTCCTGCGGCTGCCCCTCCGGGCCCAGCCGACGCCGAGCCCGAGTCCGTGTCGCGCTTGAGGCGCAGAAGATCCGCCTTGAGCTCCGCGGCGCTCTGGTACCGCAGCGTCTTGTCTTTCTCGAGCGACTTGCCGAGGATGCGCTCGAGCTCCCCCGGCAGATCCGGGTTGACCCGCCCCGGCGCGGTCGGCGCCTGACTCAAGATCGAATTGAAGATCGTCCCGGCGGTCTTCCCTTCGAACGGCATCTTGCCGGTGGCCATCTCGTAGAGCACGACCCCGAGCGAAAAGAGATCGGTTCGCTCGTCGAGCTCCTCGCCACGCACTTGCTCCGGAGACATGTAGGCGATCGTGCCCATCGAAGTGCCGGGAGTCGTCAACTGCTCGCTGTGGAGCTCGGTTTCGGCATGCTCGAACTGCGTCGCCGACGCCGACTCTGGACGAGCCCGATCCTCGGTGACCTTCGCGAGCCCGAAGTCGAGCACCTTGGCGTCGCCGCGCTCGGTCACGAAGAGATTCGCCGGCTTGAGGTCCCGATGGACGATTCCGGCGCTATGGGCGGCCTCGAGCGCATCCGCTACCTGGGCGCCAAACCGTACGATCTCCCCGGCCGGCATCGGCTCGGCACCGATCCGGTACTTCAAGGTCTGGCCGTCCAGCAGTTCCATCGCGATGAACGGACGACCCTCGTCCTCGCCGAGCTCGTAGATGGTGCAGATGTGCGGATGATTGAGCGCCGACGCCGCCCGGGCCTCACGCCGAAACCGCGTCAGGGCTTCCGAATCCTCCGCCATCGCATCCGGGAGGAACTTGACGGCCACCTGCCGGCCCAGAGTCAGATCCTTGGCCCGATACACGACTCCCATACCGCCACCCCCGAGCTTCTCGAGGATCGTGTAGTGAGAGACGGTCGTACCGATCAATTCATGCGGCCTAACTCCCCTGGTGCTCAGACCTCGCCGATTCTAGCGCGGAGTGCCGGGCACGGCCCGAACGCCACGCCCGACACCGAGTCCCGAGTCCTCGTCTACGAAGGAACCCAGATCTTTCTGGCCACCACGAGCTCCACCTGCGTGGGCAGCTCGAGAGGCTCGCCGCTCTTGGTGTGAAAGGCCAGTCCCTTGTGGCTCATCAGGTACTTGTAACCACCCCAGAAGGCCTCGGCCATGACCACCATTGGCTGCTCACTGCGCCCGACGAGCTTGAGAAAATCGCCCGGTTCCACTCGAACGATCGCTCCCGATGCCTTGACTGCCTGCGCTATCGTGGCCGCCGCCGCCGCGGCCGCGGCAGCTCCGGCTGCGGCACTACTCACGGGAAACCTCCTCTCGATCAACACACTACCGGCACGGCTCGCGCGGCTCCAACACCCGCAGGGGTGGAACTTCCCGCAGACAAGCACTCATCGCACCTTCGCTGGCGCACCTTTACCAGGCGGCACTGCTTCAGGACCTGGTACTGTGGGTGTGTAAACTCTGTTGCAGCGTCTCGGTTTCGCTGAAGCCTCGAGAGGGCAGAAACCGCTCTCTCGCGGAAAAGAGATCCATGACAGAACAGGAAGGCATTCGCCGCGCCGCCGAGGAACTGGTCGAGCTTCTCGGGCCGGCACAGGAGGAGATGCTCCACCGCCGGAAGATCTTCATCCAGCGGGCTCGGGCGACGGCACACGAGGCGCTCTTCTATCTCGGCATGCTCTACCCCACCGGTCGAGACGACAAGGACCGAGCGGTGGTCGGGTACTGCGGCTTCGCGCTGAGGCAGGTAGCGAGCCTGTGGGGACGGGTCAAGCTCGCCGAGGGAAGCCTCGAGGCCACACTTCCTCTCCTGACCGCCGAGGCCGAGGGTGAGCCTACGCCTGCGGCGCGCCAGATCGAAAAGCTCGAGCCCGCGATCGAGGACTGGAAGGCGATCGGCGGCAAGCTCCACGAGCTTTTCCTCCCGGATCTCGAAGTGGAAGACGGAAGCGTTACCGAGGTCGAGGGCCCTACCCTCGACGACGCGCGTGAGATACGAAAGCGCTTCGAGAGTTTTCTCGATCGATCTCTGCCCGAATCGTTCTGGGAGCGCATCATCACCTATCGCTTTTTCGACGGGCTCCGTCTGGCCCGCAAACGCATGACCTTCCTGATAGCGACGGCTCTCGTCGGCTTGGTGGTCTGGAACGTCGAAGTCGTCAACAGCCTCCTGGTCGATCACCGGTTCGGCACGCTCCTGGTCGTGCTGTATCTCGGGGCGCCCAGCCTGTACTGGCTGGTCGGGATCTGGCGGCGGCGCAAGCGCGAGGCCATCCCCCACTGGGACGTGGGCGGCAGGCCCTTCAGGAGCCTGCGCCACCCCGCGCTCGAGCCGGACGAGCTCATGCGGCGCTGGCCCGAGCGGCTCAGCCAGACTCGAATCGCGGTTCCGGTCGCGACCGCGGAGGAGTTCGTCCAGGACGATCCAGGCTTCTGGAAACGGCTCTTGAACGACCTGCGCCCGCCCGAATCCGACGGTATGGTGCGGCTGACCCACAGCGGCGTTAACCACCGCCTCAAGTGGACTCTCATCGTCTGGGCCGTCGGTATCGCGGTCGTCTTCGCCTGGCCCCGAGCAACCTCGATGACCACGGTCTACTCGATCACCGCTCTCCTCATGGCCGTCGTCTGGGTGGCGCGAGCCCTCGACTTCTGGGAGTTCCTGGAGCCGCTACCGATCCGGCTCATCCTGCTCGGGTTCGCCCTGCTCGCTGGAGTCGGCCTGTGGTTCGGCCTCGAGCAGTACTTCGCGATTCTCTATCTCGCCGGCGCCTTCCTGTACTGGCGTTGGTACCGGCGAAACCCGCGGCGCACGACCCGCAAGCGCGTGGCCTGGGCGCTGGTGGCCTGCGCGGCACTCAACGTCTCGGGACTCATTACCCAGCAACGGGCCCACTGGGAGGCGGCAGGATACCGTCCCCCGCTGTTCGAACGCGCGCTCGTCTGGCTCGAAGACGAAGAGCCCTCCAAGGCGCTCGAGCGGACCGACGATTGGCCACTGGGTGATGACGAGGGCGAGCCGGTGGTGGTGATCGCCGCCTCCGGCGGCGGCTCGCGTGCCGCCTACTACACCGGGCTGACTCTCGAGCGCCTGCACGAGACCAAGGAGCTCAGGCCGATCGCCAAGAACATTCAGGCCATCAGCAGCGTCTCCGGAGGCAGCCTCGCCAACGCCGCCTATGTGGTGCGCCGCTATCGCGCGGCACGAAGCGGCGGCAGCGCCGTGACCAGCACCGACGACCTGACCGAGGCGCTGCGGCAGGACTTCATCCGCTACACCCTGTGGGGTCTGCTGGCGCCCGGCCTGAATCGCGGTGACGGCATCGAGCAAGCGTGGCAAGGGTTCGAGCCACGGGTTCCCAAGGACTATCTCCATTTCCATCGCTATCCGTGCGGAACGACTCCGGATCTGCCGATGCGGGACGACAACGTCGGTCTCGGCAACCTCTGCCTCGGGGATCTCGCCGACGTCTGGCGCGCTCACCCAAAAAACGAACCGCCCCCCTTCCCCATGCCGTTGTTCAACACCACGTCTCTCGACGGCCACAACATCGTGGTGAGCCCGCTCGCCAAAGAGCTCTACACCAACCCGAGGCTCCATCGCCTCGCGGACGATCGTCCCGTTCTCCGGCGCCAAACCTGGGTGTTCGACCGTGACGGCATCTATGGCCTCGAAGACGTTTTGCCCGACGATTACAACACTCACATCTCAGCCGCAGTGCGAGCATCGGCGAACTTCCCGTTCGGATTCCCCCTGGTGCGGGTGAGGAGCCACGAGAAGCTCTTCTTCAGCCCGCGCGCAAAGCCCCGGGACCCTCGAGTCCCAAAGCAGATCGACGTCACCGATGGAGGCGCCCTGAGCAATTCGGGCATGTTCTCGCTCTACAACCTGCTCATCAACCGGAGTGCTGCGCTCCGGGAACGCGGCGTGCTGCTGATCATCGTCGACGCGAGCAAAATGCCCAGTTACCCCGATTTCAAGAGGAAGAAGATGACCAATCTGGCCGGCGCGATCAGTGATCAGAGCCCGATCGGCCAGCAGCTCCACCGCCGAATGTACGACCTCCTCCAGGCCGTCTACGGCGACATGATCGCCGTCTCCAAGATCGACCTGACGCCCGAGGAGCCGAAGAACGTCCTCACGACCTGGGCACTGAGCAGCAAGTCGGTCAAGCTCCTGCGAAACGTGTTCAAGGAAAGATGGGCCGAAGAAGGCGCGACCCTGGCGCCCAAGTGGAGGCACCTCGTCGCCGCCAACCGCGATCGGCGAAAGGCCCGCACCGAGCTTGCAGCACTTCGTGAGCTTCCGCCGGCCGAGCGGGCCGGCCGGCTCGAGTCGCTTCTCTCCCGCGCTCTCGGTCCAGAGGCCTCCCGGACGCTCTCGCCGGTCGAACGGCGCATGCTCCAGGTTCTTCGCGACCGGTATCTGGCGCCGAGCAACGAGACCATCGACTCGCTGACGATCACTGACGAGCAGAACCGCGCCTTGGCCCTCGTCAGCCACGACCGGCCGCCGCTCGATTAGCGCTAGGATTGCCCACCGCGCGCGGCGCGCATATTGCTCATCGCACCGCGAGATCCTCGGTCGCTCTTCAAACCACCAGGCGGCCGCTTCGTCGCACGATCCGGCTACTTCGCATCAGTTCGCTTGACCTCGGCCCCGGTCACTCCCATTCTGGATCCCGGCTCGAGGACGAGTCGTCGAACGAAATCCTAGGAGGAGGTTCCGATGAGCATCGCGACACGCCGGTCGTTTCCACTGGCCGCCGCCAGCGTGGTGGGTGGGCTGGCACTCACTCTCCTCGGCGCGATCGACGCGCGCAGGATTTTCCACCTTGGCTACAACCGAGTTCGTTTCCTCGGAGCTCGACGAGTACGAAATGATCGCAAAAGAACAGCTCGAGCTGCCGTCGGGCACAGGTTGTGACGGTTGGGTCATCGAAAAAAGAAGCTGGGCAAACGACTACCAGTCGAAGGAACGGATCTGGGTGTCCGCAAGGCGCCGTTCGTCTTCCGACGGCATCGAGACATCGGGGGGAACTTCTCACCCGGTGCGCTACAATGGTTCGGTTGAGCGACACACCCTCGCCCCGCCGGCTTGCCGGCCGGCGCGGGCTGGGCCAGCCGTTCCCGAAACAACTCAAAGGAGGCGAACGATGGGAACCGCCTACATCACCGACCGCACCACCACCTTCTACAAGAACGCCGCCGGATCGAGCCGTCACGGCTACCTCATCTTCGGCGACGAGGTCGAGACTACCGGCAACACGACCAACAACCGCCGCCCGATCCGCTTTCGCAGTTACGACGGGTTCGTCGCGTCGAGTGATATCGGCCACGAGGCGCCGCTCGAGTTCTACAGCGTGGACGTCGGTCAGGGTGACGCCACCTTCATCGTCACTCCGGGTCGCAAGAAGATCCTGATCGACGGCGGTTTGAACCACCGTGCCCTCGGGTTTCTCGTCTGGAGATACCGGCTCGACCAGCCCGCAAACTCGGTCGATATCGACCTCATGGTCCTGACTCACGCCGACGGCGACCACTTGAAAGGCCTGATACCGATTCTCGAGCATCCGCGGATCCACGTCGCCCGGATCGTCCACAACGGCATAGCGCTCTTCGACGGCGGCCGCGACACCCCCCTTGGCGACCTGGACCCGAGCGAGGAGTTCTTGACCACGCGGCACAGCAGCCTGGCCGAGCTCAGTGCGCTCAACCAACTGACCACGGACATGACCAACTGGCGTGACGCCGTGGCCCAGGAAGGCGCGCTGTACGAGGCCGTCGATACCGCGACAGCTGCGCTCGACGTCGGCGATCCGGCTATTGCAATCGACGTCCTCGGGCCCCACCGCGAAACCGACGGCACGTACAAATGGCTCGGCAACTTGAGCAAACACAGCCACACCATTAACGGGCACTCGGTGGTCCTGCGCTTGACCCACGACAACTTCTCGATTCTTCTGTCGGGAGACCTCAACCCCGAGGGCAGCGAGCATCTCCTGGCGGTACCGGACCTGGTGGCCAAGATGGACGCCCACGTTTTCAAGACACCTCACCACGGCTCTCACTTCTTCGACCTGGACCTTCTCGAAGCGATTCGGCCGCAGGTCTCGACCATCTCCTCAGGCGACGTGCCTGACTACGGCCACCCCCGAGCCGTCTTTCTGGGAGCCCTGGGCTTGGCCTCGCGTTCGACTGCGCCGCTCATCTTCTCGACCGAGGTCGCCGCAACATTCGTCGGCGACGGCGAGACCGCCGATCCCGATGACGGCACGGAGATCGACGGCCTGGACTTCACCACCATCGTCGGCAACAAAACCGCCCGCAAACGCTTCAAGCTCATGCTGCCCGGGATCATCAACATCCGCACGGACGGCGAAGACCTCTACGCTCACCGCAGGGTCAACGCCTCCTACCAATGGGAATCCTACGGCCCGGTCGCCCCCGCCCCCCGGCCAACGGTGTTCGGGCCCTAGTTGAGCGGCGAGAGGCGCGCGGCCCCCTCTACACCCTTTTCAAAAGCCAAACCACCGCGAACACCCACAGAACCAGAACCGCCGGCCCCCAGGCTTCTACGGGTGGAATGGTCGCGGCGGCGACGCCGGGAAAGAGCCGCCCCGCAACCCATACCACCGCGCCGCTCCCGATCGCGAGCGCGACCGGAAACGCCGCAAAGCTTCTGAGCTGCCAGAGCTTTCGCTTGTAGGCCCGCTGGCGCCAGGCGAGAACGAGATACGCTGCCAGAATCACCGCCCCTACCCCACCCAGCACCCACGGGTTCGTCACCACCGCCGCCCCAAGCCTTACGGCCTTCGGCCACACCCACAAGATCCCGGCCGGCGCCAGAACCAGAAGCAGTAGAACGATAGTCACCCACAGCAGCACGTTGCCCCATCCCAGAAACGCCGCGAGCCCCGCGTGCCTCTCCTTCCACTGCTCCTTGGGCACCTCGGGCGCCCCATCGATCCTGTCCAAAACGAAGTCCGCGATCCCGTCCCAGAGCGGCTCCTCCTTGCCCGCACCGTGCCCACCCTTGACGTAGCGAACCGTGTGGACGTCCGGGTGCTCCACCTGGGTAAAGCCGGCGTGCCCCGCCCCACCCAGGTCCTGGAGGTTGTAGAGCCCCAGAAAGCGCGGAAACGACGCCACCACCCAGTCGCCCGTCGCCGTCATGTTCAAGACCTTCTTGACCTGCCTTTTCGGCTCTCCCTGCTCTCCACCACGGTTCGCGCTCCCCACCACAGCAGGCTCGCCGGTATCCTTCTTCGTCCCGATGAGCTTCGCCCAGTCGTACTCCTCCCGCACGATGCTCCCGGCAAAGACCACGTTGTCGAACCGGCAAAGCTCGTAGGTCTCGAGCGCCTTGGCGACAACGTAGGTGCCGTGGCTGTGGCCGATGTAGCTGAAGCGGGCGTTCGGATAGAGCGAGCGCATCTTCAAGTAGCGCTCCATGAGCCATCCCACCTTCTTCCATCGCGCCCCGGGCAGAAGAAACGGCCCCATGCCGAAGTAGCCGTAGCTGTCGACCATTTTCTCGATCCGTTCAGGCCTTTCGCGCACCTTGTTGCGCTCCCAGATCCGCCGAGCGACCTTGTCAGTCCAGTGCCCGTCGTCGCGAATGCCGTGGACGACGAAGATCACGTGCTCAACGGCTTCTCTGCGGGCAAGCTCGTCAGCGTCGGGCACCTCGAGCTCCCACGGGCGGACCTCCTCCTCTTCGATCGCCTCGACCGATCCGAGAAGAGCGAGCACGAAACGTCCCCGCCGATGTTCCCGCGCCTCGGCGTCCGACTCGGCCTTGGCCCTCTCCTCTTCCGACAGGCCCTCGCCGACCCCGCGCCGCTCCATGAAGAGAATCTCGAGGTGGCTCGTCCTCGCGACATCGAGATAGCGAAACCGGCTTCCGGTCACGAGATCCAGGCTGTCTTCAGGCCCCACGATGTCGTCGATCGAGCCCAAAAGCTGGACCACGAGCGGAAGCCGTGCCGCCTCACCTCGGTCGGCCTTTTGTTGCTCCTCGAGCCACTCGAGCCGCATGCGAGTCAGAAACGCCGAGCCCCGCAGCACCGTGTACATGATGGCCTCGAAGCCGAGGAGCCTGAGCGTGCCCGCCAGTAGGAGCGCGACGACCGTCTTGAGAACGGTCAGGACCTTCATGTGATGGTTGATGCCGACGCCACCGTTGATCGCCGCCAGCATCACGAAGCGTCTGCACACCCCCGCGGCTGCCCACTCGGCCTGCTCCCGGCGACCTCGCAGGAGCATCGCCCGCCCGTAGACCCCGCCCATGCTGTGGCCGACGATCCGGAGCGCCCGGTACCGGCCCGCCGCCCAGATAGCGCTCAGGTCGTGACACAGGTCCTCGACCACCCGCTTTCCGTCCGCCGGCAGAAACGGCAACTGAAAGGGCATCTTCGGCACCCACACCTCGGCCTCGGGCAGGTGCTCCTTCACGGCCGCCACGACCTCGTCGATCCTCTGGTACCCGTTCAGGATACCGTGCAGCACCACCACCAGCTCGGGCATTGTCGTCGGCGGAAGCTTGCCGTTTTCGAGCGCGATCGTCGAAACGCCCGGTTTGGTCACCAGCCTCAGGTCGCTCATGGGGTTCCCCTCCCTGATTGTCGGTTGCTGACCTGAAGTCTACAGGAGGGGTCCAGCGGAGCCCGGGCTAGAACCCCATGATCCGGTCCAGGTGCCCTCCCGGTACCACGCGGTAGCCCTTGCCTTCGGGAACGAGATGGAAGGGCATCGCGATGTCCCAGTACAGCCCCACCAGAAACTTCTCGGCGCCCTTGGCCGGCGAACGGCCGAACTCCCCTCCCTCCAGCCGTACCAGCTCATCCTGTCCGATCTCGACCACCGGCATCTCGAGCGCAAGGTAGTAGTACTGGTCCTCGTAGGGCGGCTCGTAGCCGGAGTCGTAGAGCGAAATGGGATCGGTGCCTTTCGGCACGAGCCCACGTAACTTCTTGAGGTCGTGCTCGAGTAGCGCGATGAGATAGCGACGAACGACCGCCTCCGGGTCGTTCTTCTGAACCTGGCGCCCCTCGGCGTTTCGCCTCATCGCGCTCCACCAGCGCAGGTCGACCTTCCAACCGGCGTGAGTCTTCACCGTCGTAACTACCATGGGCACGCCACGGTAGGCCAGGCTGAAGCGGATCGAAGCCCCTTGTGGAAGAACTGCTTCGACCGACTCGCCCAGATCCTCGTACCCCGGAGCCAGATCGATCTCCAACCCCCGAATGTCGTCTCGCACCGCGGTCTTCGCCGCCTCCCCGAGCGCCTGCTTGCCGATGAAGCCCTCGAGCCCGGCTTCAGACGTCACGTGCTCCGAGGCTCCGGCTTCATCGTTCTGGTAGATGCCGACGAGAAACGCGCGCGCGACGCGCTCGGCGTCGTCAACCTCAGCCGCCGCCAGCTGACCCGGTACGCTCGAGAGCACCAGAGCGATTGCGAGAGAACAGGTTCGCGTCATTCGTATCATCGTTATCCCCTCCTTGGTCTGGCCAAAAGCTCTCTTTGCCCTGCAGAAGCTACCGACCGCCGGCTCCGGTCGCAGTGGAGCGAGTAACGGGGGTTACGCCGAGTCGGACCCGAGGAGCCGTCAGGTGCCACCGACTTCGCAGGAGGTAGCTCTTAGCAGACCGGGGAATCGGTAGGGCCCGGCGGTCGAGACGGTTCCTCGAAGACTGGCCCCTCTTGATCGACAGCACCTTGGCCGGGTCAGGCTCTGATCCAGCCGGCTTCGCCAAACCAGGGCGTCCAGTCGCCTTCTCGGGACTCGACCTACCAGCCGCCCCTTGCCTTCAACGAGACCCAGCGCTCACCTCCGCCCAGGATCAGGTGATCCAGAAGCTCAATGCCGACGACTCGCCCGGCCTCCGCCAAACGACGAGTGAACGCCAGATCTTCGGCACTCGGCGACGGATCGCCACTCGGGTGGGTATGGAAGATCACCAGCCGCGCCGCGTCGGCGAGCAGGGCCTTCTTGAGCAATTGCCGCGGCGAGACCGCCGCCCGCTGCAGGGTGCCCCGAAAGACCTCTGCCTCGCCCACCAGGCGGTTCTTGGCGTCCAGAAACAACGCTCCCAGGATTTCCTGGCCCTGGCGGGCATACCGGAGTCGCAGATAGCGCGCGACGCAATCCGGCCGGTTGAGCAGGTCCTGCTCGGGCAGTTCGCTTCTGGCCAGTCTCCGTCCCAGCTCCACCGCGGCCAGCAGCGCCGCACTCTTGGCCGGACCGATTCCCGGTCGCCGCAGCCGATCCGGATCGATTCCGACCAACCCGGCGAGGCCGGATCGCTCCCGAAGGAGATCGCGCGCCATATCCAGAGCCGAACGGCCGGCGCCTCCGGTTCGGAGCAGAATCGCCAGAAGCTCGCTGTCCGCCAGCGCCCCTCCACCGTTGGCCAGCAGGCGCTCCCGGGGCCGCTCGGATGTGTCGAGGTCGCAGATCAGGCCGGGCATACAGAGGGTAGAGACGCCCTTGACGTCGCTCTTCTGGCGTTGGCGGGGCAGAAGCGGAGGTCGCTCGACACGGCGATCGACCGCTACAAGACCCGTGGAAGAACCAGTCGGGAGGGGACACCAAGGAATGGTGTCCCCGATGACTCGATTAGCCGCAGAGGACGCTGCCGCCGTTGACGTTGAGGATCTCGCCGGTGATGTGCCGCGCGAGCGGCGAAGCCAAGAAGAGCACGGCTCCGGCGATGTCCTCGGCGGTCGCCACACGGGCGAGCGGGATGGATTTTTCGATGGCCTCGCGCCCGCCCCCTTGGTAGGCGCCGACCGACATGTCGGTATCGACCCACCCGGGAGCCACAGAATTCACCCGGATCGCGGGTGCCAGCTCCGAGGCCCACGACTTGGTCATCGAGATCAGCGCGCCCTTGCTGGCGGCATAGGGGCTGTGAAACGCCTCGCCGCGCTGGCCGGCGGTGGAGCTGATGTTGACGATCGACGGATCCTCGGAAGCCCGAAGTAGTCCCAGGGCGGCCTGAGTCGTCCAGAAGACCCCGTCGACGTTGAGCCTCCAGGTCCCTTCGAGCCGTGCCTCATCCAAGGTAGCAAGCTCATTGCGTACCCAGACGCCGGCATTGTTGACCAGGCAATCCAAGTCGGACCAGGTCGCCGCGACGCGATCGATGAGGCCTTCGGCCTGGGACCTTTCCGACAGGTCGGCGCCGCTCATCGCGTGAGGCGCACCCGCCGGCTTCGCCAGGCCGTCCGAGACCTCCCGGGCCGCGCTTTCGTTCGAGCCGTAGTGGACCCACACCGACGCACCCGCGCGCGCGAAAAGACGGCAGCACGCGGCGCCGATCCCACGGCTGCCGCCGGTCACCAGGACTTTCCGGCCGGCCAGCTCGATCATGCTCAGCCCGCCGATTCGACGACGATCGCGATGCCCTGGCCGCCGCCGATACAGGCGGACGCCACGCCGACGCCGCCGCCCCGGCGCCCGAGCTCCTTGAGCAGGGTCAAAGTGATCCGGGTGCCGGTGGCTCCGAGGGGATGACCGAGAGCGATCGCCCCGCCGTTCACGTTGAGCTTGGCCACATCGAGATCGAGCTCCTTGACGCAGGCCAGGATCTGGCCGGCGAAGGCTTCGTTGATCTCGATCAGGTCGAAGTCGCCGATCTCCATACCGGCTCGCTCGGCCGCGGCGCGCATCGCCGGCGCCGGACCGATCCCCATACGTGAGGGATCCACGCCGACCACCGCCCACGACTTGATGCGCCCGAGCGGAGTCTTACCCCACTCGGCGGCCTTTTCCTCGGTGGCAAGCAGCATCATGGCGGCGCCGTCCACGATCCCGGAGGCATTGCCGGCCGTAACGAAGCTGTCGTCGCCGAAGACCGTCGGCAGACGAGCGAGAGTCTCCATGGTCGTCTCGGGCCGCAGATGCTCATCGCGCTCGAGAGTCCGAGCCCGCTTGCCCTTGCCGACCTCGATGGGCGTGACCTCCTCCGCGAGCCTACCGGCGTCCCATGCCGCCGCGGCCCGCTGCTGGCTCGTCACCGCGAACTGGTCCTGCTCTTCCCGCGAGATATCGTAGTCGCGGGCCAGGTTGTTGCTGGTCTGCGCCATGTAGCAGCCGCAGTAGGGGTCCAGGAGCGATGCCATCAAGAGGTCCTCGAGCTTGCCCTGGCCGATCCCGAAGCCCTGCCGCGCGCCCCAGATCACGTGTGGGGCCTGGCTCATGCTCTCGATTCCGCCCACCAGGCAGGTTTCGCCCTCGCCGTTGAGGATCACGTGGGCGCCGCTGACGATCGCCTGAATGCCCGAGCCGCAGAGTCGATTCACGGTCAGCGCCGGGACCTCCTGGGGCACACCCGACTTGAGCGCCACGTGGCGCGCTCCGTAGATCGCGTCGCGAGAGGTCTGCAGCGCGTTGCCGACGATCGAATGGTCGACTTCGCTGGGTGACACGCCGGCGCGCTCGAATAGGGCCTTGGCTGCATGCGCACCCAGATCGATGGCCGACACTCCGGCCAGCGATTGGTTGAACTCACCCATCGGTGTGCGTACCCCGTCGACCAGAACCAGGTTTTTCGTCAATTTCATGTCCGAGTGCTCCTTCACACCGCGATGTTAGTCGAGTTCCGATCCTGCTAACCCGAGCTCGGGCTCGGAGATTCCCGGCGGTCGCCGGCGCTCATGTGCTCACCTCGAGGAACCGAGCTCGCCATTCCACCAACGAAACCGAGACCGAGCTGCGGTGAGCCAGAAGAACTCGAATCTCCTTGGTTTCGGGCGAGAACCAGGCTCCACCCCCGGTAAAGCCGGTGTGACCGTACCAGAGTCCCGAACGCCCGGCTGCCGCCGGTGGGCTCCGCCGCCAGCCCAGGGCGAACTCGCCGCGGCCCCCGAGCGCCCGCTCGACCTGCCGGCACTCGAGAAGCGCGCCGGGCTCGACC
>CALZIK010000096.1 GCA_945787635.1 Thermoanaerobaculia bacterium
CGGGCAAGCTGGTCGAGGAGCCTCAGCATTTTGCCGACGACTCCTCGTGGGGCTACCGCCTCGCCGGCCGGCTCGACTACAACAACGCGTTCGGCGGCTGGAACGTCTCGCCGCGTTTCTCCTGGCAGCACGACGTCGAAGGCGTGTCCCCCGGCCCCGGCGGCAATTTCATCGAAGGCCGCAACGCGCTGACCGTCGGCTTCGGTTTCAACCGCCAGAGCACCTGGGAGTTCGACCTGAGCTACAGCGTCTTCGGAGGCGCCGGCCGCTACAATCTGACCAACGACCGCGACTTCGCCGCTGTCAACATCAAGTACTCCTTCTAAGGAAACTGCAGGGAGAAACCATGACGATCAAGAAACTAGCCCTGATTCTCGCGCCGGCCCTCGCGGTGGCAGTCGCCTTGCCGGCCGCCGCCGAGATCACCGCGGCCGAGGCCGCCAAGCTCGGCAACGAGCTCACTCCGCTCGGCGCCGTCAAGGCGGCCAACGCCGACGGCACCATCCCCGCGTGGACCGGCGGCATCACCACGCCTCCCGCCGGCTACAAACCCGGCGACCATCACCCGGACCCGTTCGCCGGCGACAAGGTGCTGTTGACCATCACCGGAGCCAACGCCGATCAGTACGCCGCCAAGCTGACCCCAGGGCACCTGGCGTTGCTCAAGGCCTACGACACCTTCAAGATGAAGGTCTACCCGACCCATCGCAGCGCGGCCTACCCGCAGCGGATCTACGACGCCACCAAGAGGGTCTCGCAGACGGCCAAGGTCGTACAGGGAGGCGACGGCATCACCGGCGCGGTCATGGGCATACCTTTTCCGATTCCCAAGACCGGCGTCGAGGTCATCTGGAACCACCTGACCCGTTTCCGCAGCGATCTAGCCGCGCGCAAGACCGGCCAGGCGGTGCCCACCCGAAGCGGCAACTACACGATGGTGGTCTTCGAGGACGAGTTCAACGTCGTCTACAGCCAGGAGGGACAGACCGAGGAGTCCCTCCAGAACAAGATCCTCTACTTCAAGCAGAAGGTCGTGGCGCCGGCGCGCCTGGCGGGCGGCATCCTGCTCGTCCACGAGACGCTCGACCAGGTCAAGGAGCCGCGCTCGGCGTGGCTCTACAACCCGGGTCAGCGCCGCGTGAGGCGCGCGCCCAACGTCGCCTACGACAACCCCGGCACCGCTTCCGACGGCATGCGGACGTCCGACCAGTTCGACATGTTCAATGGCGCTCCCGATCGCTACGACTGGAAGTTGATCGGCAAGAAGGAGATGTACGTCCCCTACAACAACTACGCCCTCCATAGCGACAAGCTCAAGTACGACGACATCCTGACGCCGCTTCACGTCAATCCCGAGCACCTGCGCTACGAGCTGCACCGGGTCTGGGTCGTCGATGCGACCATCAAGGACGGAACCAGCCATCTCTACAAACGGCGAACGTTTTACGTCGATGAAGACAGCTGGCAGATCCTGGCGGTCGACCAGTACGACAACCGCGACCAGCTCTGGCGGGTCTCCGAGGGCTTCTCGATCAACTACTACGATGTCCCCATGTTCTGGACCACGCTCGAGGTCCACACCGACCTGCAAGCGGGCCGGTATCTCGCCATCGGGCTCGACAACGAGTACGACATGTATGATTTCGACATCGTGAGAAACCTCGAGGACTACACACCGGCCGCCTTGCGCAGAGAGGGCGTTCGGTAGACGAAGCAACTCTTTCAAGCGGCCGGGCCGGCAACGGCCCGGCCGCTTGACGTTTTCAGCGCTCCGGCGCAGGCAGGTGCCAGGATGGCGAAGCACAGCGTTCGACCCACCGATCGACCTCTTGTCGTGGCCGGGGCCGTGGCCATCCTGGCCGCGGTTGCCCTTTCGGCCGGCCCGGTCTTGGCGCTCCCACAGGAGGAGGCCTCGGGCGAGGTCGAGTACGCGCTGATCAAGTCTCTCGCCGACAAGTCGCTGCTTCTGGATGCCGCCGCTGCGGGAGAACTGCTGGTGGCGGTCGGCGAGCGTGGCCACATTCTCCACAGCCGCGACCAGGGCGCGTCGTGGACACAGGCCACCTCGGTTCCGACCCGGGCAGCACTGACGGCGGTGTTTCTGCACGACGACAAGCTCGGCTGGGCGGTGGGCCACGACGCCACGATTCTGCAGACCCACGACGGCGGCGTGACCTGGGAGCTCCAGTACGCCGCTCCCGAGGAGCAGCTGCCGTTTCTGGATGTCTGGTTCCGGGATGCCGACCACGGCGTCGCGATCGGCGCCTACAGCTACTTTCTCGAGACTTCCGACGGCGGCAATACCTGGTCGTTCGCGGACTTCGATCCGGCGGCACCGGCGGAAGTAGACGGCGAGGAGGAAGAGGACGACCCCTTCGCCTACGACGAGGGCGGCGACTTCCACTTGAATCACATCGCGCGCTCGGATTCCGGCCGCCTCTACATCGCCGCCGAGGCCGGCAACGTCTATCGCTCGGACGACGAGGGTGAGACCTGGACGGCACTTCCCTCTCCCTACGAAGGCTCGTTTTTCTCCTCGCTGCCGCTCGAAGACGACTCGGTCCTTCTCTTCGGCCTGCGCGGGCACCTGTTCAGATCGGGCGACGCCGGCGAGACCTGGCGGGAGGTCGACTCCAGCACCCAGGCGATTCTGACCGATGGCATTCGGCTCGCCGACGGCACGGTGGTGATCGTCGGCCTCGAAGGCACCCTACTGGTCAGCCGCGACGGGGGCGAGACGTTCTCTCTCAACGCACAGGCGGACCGCCAGGGCTACTCCTCTGTCGCGGCCCTCGCCAACGGCGGCCTCGCTCTGTTTGGAGAGCTCGGCGTCACCATTCTACCGGCGGCCGCACTTGCCACTGACTGATCACGGAAGGGCACGCGCATGATTGCCAAGCTCCAAAACCAGATCGAGGAGGTCATCTTTCGGTATCGGCCCGCCGTGATCGCGGTGTTCGCGGTGATCACCGCTTTCATGGCCTGGGCTGCGACCGGCATTCACATCGACGCGGGGTTCGCCAAGCTCCTTCCGCTCCAGCACGAGTACATGAAGACCTACTCGAAGCACCGTCAGGAGTTCGGCGGCGCGAACCGGCTGCTGATCGCTCTGATGGCCAAAGACGGCGACATCTTCACGGCCCCGTTCATGGACGCCCTCAAGGTGGCAACCGACGAGGTCTTCTTCATCCCGGGCGTGGACCGCGCCCGAGTCAGTTCGCTCTTCACCCCCAACACCCGTTTCACCGAGGTGGTCGAAGACGGGATCTCTGGCGGCAACGTCGTGCCGGCCGAGTTCGCGGGGACCCCGGAAGATCTCGCCCAGGTCCGCGAGAACATTTTGAAAGCAGGCATCGTCGGACGCCTGGTGGCCAACGACTTTTCGGGAGCGATCATCAGCGCGCAGCTTCTGGACATTAATCCCGATACCGGGGAGCCGCTCAATTACATCCGGGTCGCCGAAGAGCTCGAGGAAAAGATCCGGCGGCGCTTTCAGGACGACGTCGACGTGGTGGTCGAGACCAGTCCGGTGGATGTCCACATGATCGGGTTCGCCAAGGTGATCGGGGACATCGCGGAAGGCGCCGGCCGCGTCGTGGTGTTCTTTCTCGTGGCGTTCGTGATCACCGGGTTCTTTCTGTACCTGTACTCGAACTCGTTTCGGATGACCCTGATCGTGCTGGCGTGCTCGCTGGTAGCGGTGATCTGGCAACTGGGCCTCTTGACGCTGCTCGGGTTCGGCATCGATCCGATGGGCATCCTGGTGCCGTTTCTGGTTTTCGCGATCGCCGTAAGTCACGGCGTTCAGATGATCACCGCGGTTCGCGCCGAGCTGGTCGAAGTCCACGTACAAGCGGACGAGGTGGGCACCGAGCATGACCTGCTGCCCGCCGTGAACGCCCTCGACGCCACGCGAAGGGGCTGCCGCCGGCTGATCCTGCCCGGTGTCGTGGCGCTTGCCAGCGACACCGTCGGCTTCATCACCATTCTCCTGATCAACATCCAGGTCATCCGCGAGATGGCGATCACCGCAAGCCTCGGTGTCGCTACCATCATCCTGACCAATCTGGTGCTGCTACCGGTCGTGGTCTCCTATCTCAAGGTCACGGCGAGCTACCGAAAGAAGCTCTACGAGCGCCTGACCCATACCTCGGGTCTGTGGCGCACCGTCGCCAAGGTCGCCGAGCGCAAGCCGGCGACGATCATCCTTGCGATCTCGGTGGTGCTCGCGGTCTTCGGCGCCTGGAAGGCGCGCGAGATCAAGATCGGCGACCTCCATCGCGGGGTTCCCGAGCTGCGCTCGGATTCGCGCTACAAC
>CALZIK010000097.1 GCA_945787635.1 Thermoanaerobaculia bacterium
ACGATCAGGTCGACGTCGCCTTCGAGCTCCGCGATCGAGCGTTCGATCGCCCGCGCCGGGTCTTCGAAGTCGAGTTCCTCGACGAACGACGGCAGCACCACGCTGCGCGCATCCTGCCCGATGATCCCGATCACCCCGAGGCGCACTCCATCTCGCTCGATGATCGCGTGAGGCTGCGAGAACGGGATCTCGGTGCCCTTGTAGAAGATATTGGCGCCGAGCGACGGAAAGGAGACCCGAAACATCTGCCTGCGGAAGTTCTCCCAGCCGTAGTCGAACTCGTGGTTACCGATTCCCAGAGCGTCATAGCCCATGGTGGCCATCATCTCCATGAGCGCCTCGCCCTTGGTGAGCTTCGAGAGCATGCCGGTGAACATGTCACCCGAGTCGAACAGAAAGACCGGCACTCCGCGCTCGGACTCGCGAGCGCGAATCGTCTCGACCAGGGTCATGATCTCGGCCGCGCCACCCAGATGCGGCGGCGGATCCCCGTCGAGCCAATACGCGGGAATCGGGTCGATGGCGCTGTGAAAGTCGTTGGTCGAGAGAATCACGATCTCGCGGATCTCCGCGGTGGCCGGCCCGGCGGCCAGCAGACCGAGACAACCGACAGTGACGAATCGGCGCAGGCTCGGTAGGTTCATTTTGAGGATCTCCACTCGGTTGCTCGTTTTCAGGGAGCGCCGAAGATATCAGCCGGCACCTCACCCTATTCCCCGAGTGGGGGCACCTCTGGCTCTCCAACACTCCACACCGCCCGATCGAACCGCTCGATCAGCGAGCCCATCTTCTCCATGACCGGCTCGAACCGGCCGCTCTCACTGAGAGCATCGAGGTCCGCTTGCCGTGCCGCCGCGTCCGGGTACTCACACTCCCAGATGACATCCGGCAGCGCGTCCGACTCACCCAGGCGCCGCAACACTCGCCCCACGAAAAGGCCCAAGCTTGCCCGGACTTCGCTGGCGTGGAGTCTGTGGCGGTAGACCTCCTCCGCCAACCCATCTTTGGCCCAGTAATAGTTCTGCACCACGATCGAACTGCCAACGGGTTCCGGCGGTTCTTCGGCGGCGAGGACCTGCGTGGCCGCAAGCACGGCGAGCGTCAGGCAAAGGGATCTTCTCGACATCCAGGACACCTCCCTGAGATCTTTCACTCAACTCGTTTCGCGACAAAAGAATAACAACCACCCGTTAGGGGAGTACTATCTGCCGAAGGACCCACACGCCGAACCTAGTTAGCCGAGACTCGCAAGGAGCCTGCAAATGCAACTCAGCGCGCCGAACCACCTCCGTTGCCCGACTCGAATCGCATTCCTCGCGGTTGCGTCGGTTCTAGCCACGATCGTCGGATGCGGCACTACTCACGAAACCACGCATTCATCAGCTCCGGCTGCCCCGTCAGCCGCTACCGCCGCGGATCAAAGCTCGCCACAGCGGATGGCGAGCGCGCCTCCGATTGTCCAACAGATGATCGAAGCTCACGGCGGAATGGAAGCTTGGGCATCTGCGCCTTCGGTCTATTTCGAGGATCTCTGGGGCCCGGGGCCGATCTGGTCTCGGATTCAGGTCGAGCAGGGGAATCGTCGCGCGCTGATCGACTATCCAGGTACGGAGATGCGCATGGGCTGGAACGGGGAACAGGCTTGGTCCGCGAACTGGGAGGCTCCCTATCCGCCTCGATTCTTCGCCTTGCTGAACTACTATTTCTTGAACCTTCCGTGGCTCACGCTCGATCCGGGTGTCGTGCTGGAGGAGACCGGAACGACGATTCTTCCGGGCGACCCGGTCGAATACCGCACGGTCAAGATGACCTTCGAGGACGGCGTCGGCGACACTCCGGACGACTACTACGACTTGCTGATCCACCCCGAAACGCATCGGCTCCACGCCAATCGCTATATCGTGACCTACAGTTCGATCCTCCCCGAGGGCGTGGAGCACACGCCGGAGCACCTGCTGGTCTACGACACCTCGGCGACTGTCGATGGGCTGGTCGTACCGACCGCTTTCACGATCTACGAAGACGGCGAGGTCTACGCGACATGTCAGATTCGCAACTGGTCGTTTCAAAAGCCATTCGACGAATCGCGACTGGAGATGCCTGCGGAGGCCGTGATCGACGAGTCCCAACCGTAAACCAAGCCTGACTGAGGATTCCTCTCGATGGCCAAGGGAGATTCATCCTTCCAGCGGTTGCGCGACCAGCGAACGCGTCACCGGCCGCGGTCGCGGCCTACTAGCGCTCTAGTCTCTCACCGACCACCGCGCACAGGCCAGACGTACTCGCTCAAGCTCTTGCCGCCGGGGCCGTAGTTGCCGTCTGCCCAGAGAATGATCCACGCTTGCCTCGGGTCGCGAACCACCGTCGTCGAAGTCCAGTAGAAGGAAAACTCGCTTTGGACACCGGTAAATGGGTGAGACGGCGGCAACGGGGGGTTTGCCTGGCTGTAGTCCACCAGGCTGTGCATCTCTTGCAGATTCGGAAGACGCCATTGTCCGGCCAGCGAGCCGTCCGTCAACCCACAGCTTCCCGATGAGAGAGCCTCGGCGTCCGCGAGAGCCTCCGTCCAGGTTCTCATCCCGAAACAGTTCGCCGACTCGAGCCAAACCAGTCCGGTAAGGTCGTCGATCACCGTTCCGTCACCCAGCGCGGTAAACCGGGGGGCCGGCCAATCGACACCGGCCTGAGTCTCTCCATCGTGACCCGTTCCGGGGCAGGAGACCAGGTTGCCCGCGGTGTCCCAGCAGGCCTGTTGTCCGGTGTCCGCCACCGGCGCGAGGCCCGACGCGCCAAACGCCGTCGTCTGCACCGTGCCGTCGGGGAACTTAAAGCCTCCGATCGTCGATTCGATCACGCCGTCGGCAGTCAACGTCGACTGAGCCCGGAGGAAAACCGCCGTCGCCAAAGTGAGGAGAGCAGCGCACGAGAGCGCGACTTTCAATCTGCGCGAACGAAGGCCGCTCATGGAACGCTCCGGACCGGCCAGACGACAGCACCTCCTGCCTTCAGCCACTGAATACTGTTGCCCTGCCCGAAGATCAGCGCCCAGTAGTACTCCGGAGCCGAAACGACGGTCGAGGAGGTTCCATAAAAGGAGGTGGTTACGCCAACGAAGGGATGGCTCGCTGGCAGAGGCGGATCGGTCTGGCTTAGATCCAAGAGACTCACGAGTTCCTTGATGTTCGGCACGCGCCACTGTCCCGGCGTCGAGCCGTCGGTCAGGCCGCACTGACCATCCGCCAGTGCGGCCGCGGCGGCGAGCGCGTCGGCCCAGTTCATGGCGCCGAAACAGTTGGCCGCTTCAAGCCACAAGAGCCCGGTCAGCTCGTCGGTGATCGTGCCATCCCCGTTGTCCGAGAAGCGGGGCGTCGGCCAGTCCACTCCCGCCTGCGTCTCGCCGTCCTGCCCGGTGCCCGTGCACGAGATCGGATCTCCTGAGACATCCCAGCAGGCCTGCTGCCCCGTGTCGCCGATCGGCGCCGGGGCGGCGGCCGTCATCTGCACCGAGCCGTCGGGGAACTTGAGCCCTCCGGAACCCGACTCGACCAGTCCTTGATTGGAGACCGCGTGTGGCGGCAGAGCCGCGGTCGCCAGAAGCCAGACCGCGGCAAAGGCGGTCAGCGCATGACCGGCGACGGGTGACCGCAGCCTCGCACCTTCCCTCCGGTTTCGTACGGTCCTTTGGGTTGCCATGGTTTCCTCAAGAAAGTGTACACCCCGCCCGGTGGCGCTCCATTCGTTGCCCTGTCAGCCCCCCGGCACTTCGTCTCGAGGGGCATTTTCTGCTGAGGGGACAATCTGCGGGCGTTCGCTCTGGGATACGCGTATCTGCTTGCCATCGCGGAGCTTGACCAAGGGGTCACCGTCCTCGGTCAGTTGAATCTCGGCGATCTCACTGGTGCGCACCAGGATGGAGTGGATCCGCACGAAATCATCGGCGAACCGTTCGGTCAGCACATCCAGATCCGCTTTGAGCAGGTGCGTGCGGTCGTCCAGGTGCAATCGTGCGAACGTGCCGGCGCCCTCGACCCAGCGGATGTCGTCGAGATCCACGAAGTGCGTCTTGCCGGCGTTGCGAACCGGGATGCGCCGCTCCTTCGAGCCCTCTTCGTCCGCGGCCAGCATGCGAACGAGACGACGGCGAACCCCGGCGAGCGCTCGCCTCTCGGTCTGGCGCAAGGCCCGCGCGAAAGCGGTGTGGAAGCGCTCTTCGTCCAGCGGCAGAAGCAGATAGTTGATCGCATGGACTTCGAGGACGCGTAAGATCGCACTGTCAAACTCGGTGAGGACAACCACGGATGGCATTGCCTCTGGCCCGACCTCGCTGACCACGCCGAAAGCACCCGAATCGGGCATCTGGGCGTCGAGAAGGACCACCGAAGGCTCGTGCTCGCGCATGTCGAGCAAGGTCTGAGCTCCACTCGAGCACTCGGCGACCAGCTCAACGGACGCATACCCGGCCAGCAGCTCGCGGACACGCTCTCGCACGGGCGCCTTGTGAACGGAAAGAAGGACGGTGTACGGCATCACGGAGCGATGATGATCTTCCCGCAAGCGCGTCCCGTTTGCAGGTAGAGCATGGCTTCGGCCACTTCCTCGAGCGGATAGGTCCGGTCGATGGGGGGCGTGAGCTTCCCCGTCTCGAGCAACTCTGCCAAGTGAACCATGCTGTCCTTGATGTTCGGGTTCGGAATCGAAGGGTCTCGCTTCGGCAGGTGGCTCACGAAGAGGCTGATCGCCATGAGACCCAGCATACGTGGCACGCTTCCGAGAACGCGACCCTGGGCGTCCCCAAAATGATCGTGACCGATGACGAGGTAGATCCCATTGGCCGTGAGCGCGCGTTTGCAGCCCCGGAGCGACAGGTTCGAAGCGACATCGAAGATGAGATCGTAACGCTCGCCGGACTGGGCAAAATCCTCCCGGGTGTAGTCGACGACGTGGTCGGCGCCCAGCGAGAGGACCATCTCCGTCTTCTCCGTGCTGTCTACTCCGGTCACACGCGCACCCCGCGCTTTGGCGATCTGAACAGCAATGGTGCCCACACCGCCGCCGGCACCGTTGATCAGCACATTCTGACCCGGCCGGATCCGTCGACCACCCCCCGTGTTGAGCAGCGCAATGAATCCGGACGTGGGAACGGAGGCGGCCTGCTCGAAGGAAACGTGCTCGGGCTTGCTCGCCAGTGCGTCCTGGGGCACCGAGACGTGCTCGGCAAACGCGCCGCCGTTTCGCCAGGCAAGCTCCGTACGCGTCGCGCCGAACACCTCGTTGCCGGGCGCGAACCGAGTCACGTTCTTGCCGACCGCCTCGACGACCCCCGCCACGTCCATGCCCGGGACCGGGTCCTTGGGCCTCAACACGCCACCGAACATCAGCCGCAGGAGGTAGGGCCGGCCGGTCACGGCATGCCAGATGTCCGGATGCACGCAGGACGCCCGAACTCGAACGAGCACATCGTCATCGCCAACCTGCGGCTCGTCGATCTCTCGGAGTTCGAGAACCTCCTCGGGAGGACCGTACCGGTCTTGGACGATCGCCTTCATTCGTCTACCTCGGGTGCATTCTCCCTCAGAACGAGTGCGGCGCCCGTACTGGGTGCCTAGCCGGCGGAAGTCAATGGCCTGCTCACCATCGATATCGAGAGCTGGCTGCAGTGGCTCTCCTCGCCACCTTCCAGCCCGACGCTCGAAGAAGAAGCAGTTCCAAACCGGGTCTTGTTCGAAAAAGAGCGGCGAGGAATCTCGCCGGATTCCTCGCCGCTCTCCGTGCTGCTCGGTCGTCTAGCCGGACTGCCCCGGACCGGGCGTATGCAGCGCGAAGGCCGCTCCCTGAGGATCCATCGCTTGGAGAATCCTGCCTCCGCCCGGGACCTCCATCGGACCGTTCAGAATCTGGCCACCGAGCTCGGTGATCTTCCCGGCCGCGGCGTCCACATCGGGCACGTCGACGTAGTAGAGCCAGGCCGAGACCGGCACCTCGGCCGGCTTGTTGAACATGCCGCCCATCGGCCCGGCGCCGCGCCCGTACATCTGGTACACACCCGCGTCACCCATGTCCATCGCATCGGTCTTTTGCCAACCGAAGAGCTTCTGGTAGAAGCCGAACGCCGCTTCGTAGTCCTCAGCCATTAGCTCGTGCCAGCCGACCTCGCCCAGCGTCGCCGGGCCCTCGTGGCCCGGCACCTTTCCCGCCGGCGTGAAGACGGCAAAGACCGCTCCCTGCGGATCGGCCAGGACCGCGAACCGGCCAACGGTCGGGATATCCATCGGCTCGACGCAGGCCGTGCCACCCAGTTTCTTGGCCTCGGCCACCGACGCGTCGGCATCGGGCACCGCAACGTAGCCGAGCCAGTGCGACGGCGCACCACTCTGTTTCGCCTCGTCGGGAAGCTGCATGACACCGCCAATCGGCGCTTCGCCGTTTTTCCACATGGTGTAGGGCTTCTCGCCGCCGGCCCAGACTTCCGTTCCCCAGCCGATCAGCTGGGTGTAGAAATCCTGGCCGCCGGCCGGGTCTTCGGTCATCAGGTCGAACCAGACGAAGCGACCCTTGGGGAATTCTTCAGACATTGCTTCTCCTCTTGGTTTGTTGGTTTTCCTCGCGATACGTCGACAACTACGGATTGTTGACTGAATAGTTTACGCTTTATTTTCGCTTTCCTCAACTAGCCCATGCTCTTGCCACGCAATTGTCCTGTCTTCAAGAAGATCCTCGAGACCTTTGGCGGCACCGTCACCTCGTTCCAGTTCGTTCTCTGCCGAGACAAATAGAAGCCGCCCCGGCGCATCCCTGTAGGATGCCTTTTCGGGAGCCCTGACCGAATGGCTGATTGGAGCGATGCGCTGGAGAACCGTGAGTCTCTCCGTCCGGGCGCTCTGGCTATTCTCCGAGTTGAATCGCAGGTTTCCGAGCGAGCTCCATGAAGGCCTTCGAGACTCTGGACCGGGTCACGACCCCGGACGGGCGGGAGCTCACGCTCCACCGGCGGGGCCGCGACTACTTCGTATATCTCGATGGCGACGAGCTGATGTCGAGCCGAGCCCCCGGCACCGAGAAGGCGCTGGCCGAGATCACATGCCGCGACCTCGGCGGTCGGCCACGGGTCCTCGTCGGCGGCCTGGGACTCGGCTTCACGCTCCGGGCGGCGCTCGACGTGCTGCCCCCGGGTGCCAAGGTCGTCGTCGCCGAGGTGTTCGCGACCGTCATCAAGTGGAACCGCACCTATCTCGCCGATCTCCAAGGTGACGCCCTCACCGACCGACGCACGACCATCACGCACGGCGACGTGTGGGATCTGGCGCGCAAGGAGGGGCCCTGGGATGCGATCCTCCTCGACGTCGACAACGGTCCCGCGGCTTGGTGCCTCGAATCGAACGGCCGGCTCTATAGCCAGGCGGGCTTGCTCCAGATCCAGGCCGCTCTCGCGCCTGGAGGTGTGGTCGCCTTCTGGTCGGCGGACTCCGACGCCCGCTTCGTGAAGACGCTGCACAAGTGCGGCTTCGATGCGCGCAGTCAAGCCGTGAGGGCGCGAGCCGGACGGGGCGCCCGCAACACGATCTTCGTGGCCCGCCTCTAGCTCGGGCTGCTGGAGAAATCGAGGTGGCGCCGGCTCAAGTGCTCAGGACGAGTGCTTCTCGGGTTCGTTCGCGCGCCGGTCGCGACTGATCTTCGGAGGATCGCTGAAGTAGCGATGCCGCAGCTCGGTGTCGGGGTCTCGGATTTGGAAGCCCAGCGGATCGGCCTCGAAATCCGGGATGCCGGCGAGGCGGTTGGCGAGCCGCTCCCGAAGCCATGACAGGACCTCGACGACCACTATCACCAAGACCACCCCGAAGCCCAACCAGCCCACGAAGCGGATGGCATGAGACGCCCAGTTGAAATCACCGAGCGCCTCGGCGTATGCGATCATGCGGTCACGCCGTTTCTACCCTCAACAAGTCCACACCGCTTGGGATCCTGTACCTTCAGGAGTCCTTTGGCACCTCTTTCTGAAGCACCCGACCCCATCCTCTGGCACCTCTTGGCCCTCTTGGCTGGAGGCGTCGGCCACTAGGGCCTAGTACGTGTCGTAGCCCTTCCGGACCGTGAGCGGCTTGGTGCACTGGTCGAAGCGCGCCTGCAGCTTCGCCGGCACGCTCGAGGCGTCCATCTGGGCGTCACGCCACGCGTCCCATGCTCGGCCGAAGGTTTCGGCGTTCTTGCTTCGACCGACCCAGACCATCGTCCCGAGTTGCTCACTCTGTAGCGGAACGGCAATCTCGGTTCGGTAGCCGTAGTCGGCGGCCCACTTGTTGAAGTCGCCGATGATCGCCAGGTAGTCGGGGAAGCTGCAGTCTTCCTTGAGTTGGACATAGATGACATCCAAGTGGTCCGCTTGGGCCGCGACCGGGGCTAAAAGTACCGTCAGAAAAGCCGTCAGAACCAGTAGTTTCTTCAACTTCACACTCCTTCTTGTGGTGCGTTCAGGCAGGGCGCGACTTGGAATCGCTCACTCCCCCGCCTCTATTAAGAGATGCATTAATCTAGCGCAGGGCAGCCGGCGGAGCAAGCGCCGCGTCGCCCTGTCTTGGGGTTCGAAAACCCGGCTCGGGCCCTCATCCTTCACGAGCGCCCCATGCTAGCCTTCCGAGTCTCCCGCGAACGCGATCGGCGCACTCTCGAACCACCTCTCGGAGGTCCCCCATGGCGACGTTTCTCACTCGACGACTCGTGCAAGGTACTGCGGGACTCGCTCTCGTCACGCTCCTCGCCGCGACGCCCACCCTGGCGCAGGACAAGAACAAGCCCGAGGGCAAAGACGAGATGGCGCAGGCCAAAGAAGAACCCGAGCTCCCCGAGCGCAAGCTCCCACCCGACATGGCCCTTACCAAGGAGGCTCAGGTCACGATCCGCGGGAAGCGAGTTCCGTATCGCGTGACCACGGGCACGCAGCCGGTCTATGGCGAGGACGGCGGCACGATCGCCGCCCTCCACTACACTTACTACCAGCGCACCGACGTCCCCGACACCAGTCGCCGGCCGCTTTTCATCTCCTTCAACGGCGGACCGGGCTCGGGGTCGCTTTGGATGCACCTCGGCTACACCAGCCCGAAGCAGTTGGTGATCGACGACGAGGGTTTTCCCATCCAGCCCTACGGAGTGCGCGACAACCCGCACTCGATTCTCGACGTCGCCGACATCGTCTACGTCAATCCGGCCAACACCGGCTTTTCGCGAGTACTCGACGACGAGATCGACCGCAAGGTCTTCTTCGGCGTCGAAGCGGACATCACTTATCTCGCCGACTGGATCGATGTCTTCGTGTCGCGAATCGGGCGCTGGCGCTCGCCCAAGTACCTGATCGGCGAAAGCTACGGCACGACGCGGGTCTCGGGCCTGGCCGGGGAGCTCCAGAATCGCCACTGGATGTATTTGAACGGCGTGATCCTGGTCTCGCCCACCGGCCTGGGGATGGAAGCCGAAGGGCCCGCGCCCCGGTCTCCGGTTCTCAAACTCCCCTACTACGCGGCCGCGGCCCATTACCACGGGAAGCTCTCCGAGGAGCTTCAGAGCCTCGAGCTCCAGGAGCTTCTCGCCGAGGCCGAGCGCTTCACTCTGGACGACTACCTGCCCGCCCTCTCTCGGGGCGCCTTTCTTCCCGAAGAACGCAAGCTCGAGATCGCCCGCGGAGTCGCGCGATTCTCAGGCCTCTCGGAGCGCTTCGTCTTGGATCACAACCTTGCCGTGCCGGCGAGCGCGTTCTGGAAGGAGCTTCTGCGCGACGAGGGCTACACGATCGGGCGACTCGACTCGCGCTATCTCGGAGTCGATCGAAAAGCCGCCGGGGAAAGTTACGACTACCCGCCCGAGCTCACCTCCTGGAATCACGCCTTTGCGCCCGCCATCAACCACTACCTGCGCGAGGAGCTCGAGTTCGAAACCGACCTCCAGTACTACCTCTTCGGTCCGGTTCGGCCCTGGGAGGGCCGCAACGAGCACGACGTGGCCGAGGAGCTGCGCCGAGCGATGGCCCAGAATCCCTTTCTCAAGGTGATGGTGCAGTCCGGCTACTACGACGGAGCCACCGACTACTTCACCGCCAAGTACGTGCTCTGGAACCTCGACCGAAGTGGACGCCTGACCGACCGGATGCGCTTCGAGGGCTACGAGTCCGGCCATATGATGTACCTGCGCAACGAGGACCTGGCCTCGTCGAACCAGCACATCCGCGAGTTCATCGAGACGTCGACCCCGGCCGAGGGGGAGGCCGCCAAATACCGGAGAGTCAACGACGGGGGCGAGTGAGGCGTTTGGCGGCCAAACCTCCACACCCCGCCTCCGACCTCCTGCGCGACCTCTCACTGCTGATCCGGTCGCGCTACGGGCTCATCTTTCTGCGCACCGTCGAAGAGGACCGGGCCGAGATCCTGCTGCGCTACCTAGCCGACTCGATGAGCGTCGCGCTGTTCGTCTGGCGACGTTCCAAGGGCCTCAAGCGCTCGGGCCTCGATCGTGAGATCTACGAGACCAAGGACCTGATCAAAGCCCTGGCGCATGCCGAACGGAGCGAGCAGCCGGCGATCTATCAGTTTCGCGTCCACGAGTCGGATTTCGAAGATCCCACCTCGATCGAGCACCTGCGCGACGCCGCCGAGCCGTTTCAAAGTCGACCGGGAGCCCTGGTACTGACCGGCCCCGATGTCGAGGTACCGCGGCGACTCCAAGCACAGAGCGCTCTACTCCACTTGCCGCCTCCGGCTCCGCAGGACTTCCAAGAGCTGATTCGGCACATTCTCCGAGACCTTTCACAGCGTATGAAGGTCGACTACACCCTCTCGAGGGAGGAGCTCAAGCAAGTGCTCAACGGCCTCCAGGGCCTGACGCTCATGGAAGCGGAAAAAGTGTTGACCAAAGCGATCATCGAGGACGGCAAGCTCTCGATCGACGACCTACAGGGCATCATCGACGCCAAGCGCGATGTCGTCGAAGAGGACGGTGTGCTCGAGTACTTTCCGATCGAGGAGAGCTTGGCCGAGATCGCCGGCCTGGACGCTCTCAAATCATGGCTGCGCCAGCGTCAGCAGCTGCTTTTGAACCCGAGCGGCGCAGAACGCTACAACTTGACCTTTCCGAAGGGCATCCTGTTGGTCGGAGTTCCCGGGTGTGGCAAGAGCCTGTCCGCCAAAGCGGTGGCGACGGAATGGAGCTTGCCGCTCTTGCGACTCGACCCGTCGCGTCTCTACAACAAATACATCGGTGAGACCGAAAAAAACTTCCGGCGCGCAGTGGCCACGGCCGAGCGGATCGCGCCGGTGATTCTGTGGATCGACGAACTGGAGAAAGCTTTCGCGAGTGGCGGCGACGAGGACGGCGGCGTCTCAACGCGTGTTTTTGGGACGTTCTTGTCCTGGATGCAGGACCGCGAGGCGCCGGTCTTCGTGGTCGCCACCGCGAACGATGTCCACCGACTGCCGCCGGAACTGTTGCGCAAAGGCCGCTTCGACGAGATCTTCTTCGTGGACCTTCCCGACCCGGCCTGCCGACGCCAGATCTTGGCCATTCACCTTGCCAAACGCGGTCAAGAGCCGACCGGGTTCGACCTCGAGCAGCTGGCCGCAGAAACTCACGACTTCAGCGGCGCCGAGCTCGAGCAGGCCGTGGTCGCAGCCCTGTTCACGGCATTCGCGGCCGAGCGCGAGCTCGACGGCGAGCTGCTGCTCGCCGAAATCCGCGCCACTCGGCCGCTCGCTCAGACGATGGCGGAAAAAATCGAAGGTCTGCGCGCTTGGGCGGCCGGCCGCGTTCGCAGCGCGCAGTCGGAGGGCCCGGCCGGCTAGAGGGCTGGCATCCAGGAGCGCGCCAAGCCCGGCTGGATGCACAGTACGGTCTCTACGTACGAAACTGAGTGAGCTTCATTGAAACCTTTGCTTTCCGTGGTCGTTTAAGCCATGTAACGACCACGGTAGTAGTAGGGAGACAAATGAAGGCTCTTCCCATCGTCACAGCACTGCCCTTCTTGTGGCTGACCGCCGTTCCGGGCTGGTCGCAGGACGAGGTCGAGAAGCGCTCATACGAGGCTGCGCGGGTCACCGACGCGCCACCGGTCGTCGACGGGCGGCTCGAGGATCCGGTCTGGGACACGGTCGAGTGGTCCGGGGGGTTCGTTCAGCGACGGCCCATCGATGGCATCCCCCCAAGCTTCGATTCGCGGTTCAAAGTGGTCTATGACGACGACGCTCTCTACTTCGCATTCCACCTGCACGATGACCCGACCAAGGTGACCAAGCAGCTCGCCCGCCGCGACTGGTTCCCGGGCGACTGGATCGAGGTCAACATCGATAGCCTGTTCGACCGCCGAACGGCCTTTTCGTTCACCTTCAGCCTGTCCGGGACTCGCGGCGACGAATTCATTTCGAACGACGGCGACAACTGGGACTCCAACTGGGACCCGGTGTGGACCGGGGCGGCCGAGGTCAGCGCCGATGGCTGGACGGCCGAGACACGGATTCCGTTGAGCCAGCTCCGTTTCAGCGCCGCCGAGGAACAGGTCTGGGGCCTTCAAGTCCAGCGCCGGCTCTATCGGCTCGAAGAGCGCTCCACCTGGCAGCGAATACCCAACGATCGGACCGGATGGGTCAGCAATTTCGGCGAGCTGCGCGGGCTGCGCAATCTGCAACCCAAACGGCGCATCGAGCTGCTGCCGTACGCCGTGACTTCGCGAGAGACCTTCGAGGCGGAGGCGGGCAATCCCTTCCGCGACGGGGAAACCACCGAGCTCGACGGAGGCATCGACGGCAAGATCGGCCTGACCAACAACCTGACACTCGATTTCACGGTCAATCCCGACTTCGGCCAGGTCGAGGCCGACCCCTCCCAGGTCAACCTCTCGGCCTTCGAGACCTTCTTCTCGGAACGGCGGCCGTTTTTCGTCGAAGGCAAGAACATTTTCGACCTGCGCCTGGCGCCGGCCTTCACGGGCGGCTCCTTCACCCGGGATCTTCTCTTCTACTCGCGGCGGATCGGCCGCCAGCCGGGACACAGTCCGGACGTTCCCGACGATGCGTTCGCGGACGTCCCGCAAAACACCACGATCCTCGGCGCGTTCAAGCTTTCGGGCAAAACCGCTTCGGGCCTGTCGATCGGCCTGCTCGAGAGCTTCACGCCCAAGGAAGAAGCGACGATCGATCTCGAGGGCGAGCGCTCGAAGCTCACCGTCGAGCCCAAGACCAATTACTTCGTCGGCCGGCTGCAGCAGGACTTCCGCGATGGCGATCTGCTGCTGGGCGGAATCTTGACCGCCGTCAACCGCGACCTCGAACCGCACTTGTCGGAGATGAGGGACTCCGCCTACTCCGGTGGCGTCGATTTCAGCGCCTACTTCCATGACCGCGACTACCGCCTCGAAGCGGCGATCTTCGGAAGCGAGATCCAGGGCAGCCCCGCGTCGATGTTGGAAGCGCAGCAGTCCTCGGCACGCTACTACCAGCGCCCCGACAACACCGCCAACTCGCTCGATCCCTCCCGCACGTCGCTTTCCGGCCACGCCGGATCGGTTCGCTTCGAGCGCACCGGCAACTCCGACTTGCGATTCCAAACCGGCGTCGCCTGGCGCTCGCCCGGTTTCGAGATCAACGACCTCGGGTTCATGAGAAGCGCCGACGAGATCAACCAGTTCACCTGGGTTGGCTGGCGCAAGCAGGACCCCTTCAGCATCTTCGACCGCCTGAACGTCAACGGCAACCAGTGGCTCGACTGGGACTATGCCGGCAACTTCCTCGGCGCTCGGTACAACGTCAACAGCAATGCCGAGTTCAAGAACAAGTACTCCGCCGGCTTCAGCCTCACCCGCCAGGAAAGCCGCGTCTCGAACACCGAGCTGCGCGGCGGCCCTTCCTCGAAGTGGCCGGGCTACTGGCAGCCCGAGGTCTGGGTCAACACCGACCGGCGCAGGAAGGTCAGCGGCGGCTTCGGCGCCTGGGGAACGAACGGCGACGAGGCGAGCCGTGATCAGCGTGAAGTGTGGGCCGACCTCGTCTATCGCCCCACCGACGCACTGCGACTCTCCTTGAGCTGGTCCCGAAACCGGGACCAGCCGGAGATGCAGTACGTCGGCACCCTCGACTTCGCATCCTCGGAACGGTACGTCTTCGGGAGTCTCGACCAGGAGACCACAGCGCTCACCGTGCGCATCGACTACTCGATCAACCCCAACATCACCGTTCAGTACTACGGACAGCCCTTCATCTCCACCGGTCGCTACAATCAGTTCAAGCGCATCACCGACCCCAGAGCCGTCGCCTATCGCGACCGGTTTCGGAGCTTTGGCGACAGCCAGATAGCCTTCGCCGAGGATGGCTATCACGTCGACGAGGACCTCGACGGAGCGGTCGACTACGTGATCGAGAACCCCGACTTCGACGTTCGCGATTTCAACTCGAACCTGGTCGTGCGCTGGGAGTACAGTCCCGGATCCTCCATATTCCTGGTCTGGAACCAGACCCGCTCGAATGGCTCACTGCTCGACGATCGCGCCTTCAGCAACGGCTTGAGCGAGCTCTTCTCGAAACCTGCCAACAACGTGATCCTCATCAAGCTGAGCAAATGGCTCTCGCCCTGACAAGCAGTCATATTCATGAGCGGCCGTCGTGCCCAGTGTTGATATGCCAGGAATCATGGTCAACAGCGAGCCCGTCTTCGTTGGACACAGGACCGGGTCCTACGACATCACATTCGACCTATCCCTCCATCCCGAGGAGACGGGGATCGCATTTCGTGGGCCGCTATCCCCTAGTCCAACTCGACCAAGATGTCGCCGATCTGCAGGTCGATATCGAGGCGAGCCGAACCGGAGCCATCGGTCCAACTGACTTCCTTGCCGACGAGCAAGGGCCGCCGCTGCCGGCCGTCGCTTCCGAAAGCGTGGATTTCGGCGTCCCCGATTCCGGCATCCAGTAAGACGGAATGAACGTCGGCCTGCGCCATGCGAACGCTGAGATCGCCGATCCACATATCCACCGCCAGGTCCTGACGGAGGTCTTCGACTTCGAGCTCACCGACGCCCATCTTGATGTCTACCGGGCTCATCCGTGGTACTCGAACGACCGCCTCGAAATCGATCCGCTTCGCCCTCCGCTTGTTGAGGCCTTCGAACACGAGCTCGACCCCGCCCTCCGAAGCTCTCGCCACCACCCGCAGCTCCTCGAGCTTGCGCACGCACCTGGGCTTTCCCTTACGACAGGTAGCCGTCAAATGCGCTTCGAGCTGGTCCTGATCCGTGCCGACAATACGCAGCTCGCCGGCCTTGAACTCCACTTTGACGGGTTCATCCACCACCACAACCGGGTCGGACGCGAACTCCCTGGTCACCTCGTGGGCCGATAGCGGCGCGACGAGAAGGAGCGAAAGGCAGGAGAATACTCGCGTTTTCATGGCCACCTCCGGGCAAAAAGCACCATGCTCGACACTACGCCACCCGTCTGCGGGAAGTTTCGCTGTGATCGCCGTCAGGGCGAGTCCATAAAACAGCCGATGTTGTTGTTGTAGATGAGGTCGCGGATCTTGTTCTCATACGTAGCATGGCTCTTGGCGCCGACCGCCGCTGACGATTTGCGCACGTCCAAGTAGTAGTCGACGTAGTCACAAAACCACAGCCCGGGGTCTTTGAACTCACCGCCGTACTTGGCTCGGTCGATATACATTTTTCGCAGGTTGTACCACATGGAATACACGTCGGCCGCTGCGAAGTAGTCGCCTTTGCCGGCGAGGGACGTGTCGTCATCGTCTCGGCTGTCGTGCCAGTCGCAGAGGGCCTTGATGATGTTGCCGCGCCACTGCGCCCCTTCCCCGAGCGGCCCATTGAGCGGCGTGTTGGCGTTGTCGTCGAAGCTCGAGCGATCGCAGCCCCGCGTCGGCTCGAATACCGCTCTCGAGATGTACTCCGCCCAGGCTTCCTTGAACGCTATCTGCCGAGAGACCGCCTTGGCGCTATCCCCGGCCGAAATACCCACGCCGTCGAAACCATAGCCTCCGTCCCAGGCGCGCTGCATGATGATGTGACCGTACTCGTGGGCCGGCGTCGTACCGCTCACCCATTGCGGCGTCGCGATCGGAACGGGAAACGTCTGGATTACGTTGCGCGACTCGAAGGTCGAGATGGCGACCTCGTCGGGTGCCCGCGCCGTCGCCGTCGAGCTCTTGTCCGACGGATAGTGAAACTCGATCTCTCCGAACGTGTCCTTGTAAAAGGGGATCTCGCCGTCCCGATGAAGCACGAGCATCGAGTCCACGATCGAAGCGTAGTAGTTGGCCGCGATGGACACGTCGTGGGCGGCCGTCGGATGCGTACCGGACGGGTTGAAGTTCATCCGCCCGACATCGATATTGGCTCCTGCACTGACCTTGACGCGGTTGCTGTTCGAAGCGCCCGGATGGTAGAGCGAGTAGGGGTCGCCATCCTCGTCGCGGATCGAAAAGCACCATTCGCCACAGTAGCGTGTCCGGACACTGAGCTTGATGGTCGTCTTTTTCAGCTTGTCGCTGTCACATGGGTCGTTGGTCGAGATCGTCGCCGAGAACGAGCCGTCGTAGGCCACGGCAACACTGGCTACGGTGTCTTCTTTCTTGCAGTCCCAGGCGGTCGGGCCGAAGAAGCCCTCATCGATCTCGATGACGTCGACGACCATGTACTTGGCACCGAGCCAGTTGGTGGAGCAGGCCGAGCCGTCGTCACGCACACCGTTGGGATCGCAGCGCTGGCCGACGTCGCCGTCCGGCTCCCGCCGGTCCGCAAAGAGACCGTGCTTGCGTCGGTCGTTGTAGAAGACGGTGCCGGTGATCGTTGCAGTGCTGCCGGAGCTTCGAGCGAGTTGGGCGGAGTCCCTTTCGACCAGCGCCTTTGCCTCCGCGAGCTTCGGATCAACCACTCGCTTTTCGACGATCGCGGGCCCCGCGTCTTTGCGGGACGCTCGGTCCCTGGGTTCGACCTTGAAATCCTCGGCGGACACCTCTTGAACCTCCGGTTTCGGAGCCTTCGCGCGGACGACACCGTCTTGAGCTCGCAGCTCCGCAGAAGGCTCCGCTTCGACCTTTGCTTGGTTCGGCTGCCCGGAACGGCCGTTCTCGGCCGATCGCAGTAGCGAGCTGACCAACTCCTTTTCGGCAGCGGCCCGTCCAGCACCGGCCCACGCTCCCGAAGCCAGGACAACGAGAACGACGAGCACACAGAATCTTCGAGTTCGATTCATCACTTGGTTTGCCTCCTTCCAACTAGTTTCTAAGTACGCAGGGCCGTCCCACCGCAGAGATGGACGTTGCGTCTGAAAGACCTCAGCCCTCCGCTGATTCGTTGGAGGATTAGACGAACGTCGCGCTGATTTGTCTCACCGGCATGCCCCGGTGTAGTGGCGCCCCAAGAATCCTCTGGCACTCCAACGTAACGCAGGGTGACTTGCTCACTGGACCTCTTGGCAAGCGCGCACCGCGCTGGAGAAGAACTTACCTTTCTGGACCCTCGAGATGACGGCTGCCGCAATCAGCTCGTCGAGGGCGACCGTGACACAGCTCTTGTAGGCCTTGAAGGTGGGCCAGTCGCTGTCGAAGCTGCAGGGTATCTCCGGAAAGAGGACCTCGACGCCACTGAGGACGTTCTCCAAACGGTTCCGCACACCGTCCGGCCAAAGGACCTAGACCTGGCCCTTGTCGCCCCGGCCCAAGCCGAATGTCCCCTCGAGACTGTCCTGCGAGGCGTAACTGGAGCCACCGATGACCGGCCGCAACACCGAGCTGCCGGACTCCGGGGTGAACCTCACCACAGCGCCGATGTCATCTCGATTGACGGACCCACTCGAAGTCGTCAGCGGGAGCTGCGCTCCCCGCCTACACCAGCAGTCGTTCGTCGGGACCGTTGCCTACTCCACCGAGTCGATTGTCAAGGCCAGCACGACGAATTGCGTGAACTGTCCAGCACTGAAGTTGTTGTCGCTGACGACCACCAGGCTCTGCCGCCCGTCAGGCAGGGCCGGGCCAAATGTCATTCCCTCAATATTGTCGATCGGAATACCGAGGTCGTCGAATTCGAACACCCGCCGCTGCGACACCGGGGTAAAAGCGATCGGTGAGCCGCCGTCAAACAGTGCGTCCGTGCCCAGCACATCGGTTGCACCGTCGGTCGAAATCTCGTTGATTACCACGACGTTGCCGGTGCCGCCGCCGAGGACTCCGCCGACCGAGAACGATCGCTCCATCACCAGCATGGTCCCGGCATCGTCGATCGGCAGAACTTCGACGATGCCGTTGACCCCGAAGATCGCCGACGGTTCCGCCCAAGGCGCCAACTCGTACACATACTCAGCGGTTGGTCGGCGCTTGCGCAGGTCGTACAGAAGGATGCGCGTGAGGCTGCCGTTGGTGAAGGTCGAGGCGGGACCGTCCTGAAACAGCGCTCCCTCGCCCGCCGTGACCAGGCTGCGCCCATCCGGCGTGACGTTCAGGCTTTCGAACGAAAGGTTGAATCTGACACCCATGTCGACGCCGTTCGAGATGTACTTGTCAGGGATGGGCAACGTGGCAGTGGTCCGTCCGTTGCGGTTGTAGCGCTTGATGAACGGATCGATGATCGGATTCGCGAAGACGTTGCCCTCCGAGGACATGAAAAGGAAACCCTCGCGACCGAGCACGAACCCTTCCGGATCGAGACCGCCCGGCGGGAACGGTATCCTTCTCGTCTCGAACAGCTGGGTGACGGAAACGAACTCGACGTCTCCGTCATCGAGTGTTCCATCGGCCAGATCGATACCAACGGTATAGAACCGAACGGGATCTCCCGTCGGCCGGTTGCCCTGGTCGTCGGACAAGAGGTAGTAGTCGTCCCGGCCGGAGTCGAAGGTGATGCTCGAGAGGCCACCGATCTCGGTGCCGTCGAAGACCGTACCGGTCGGCACGACCACTTCCCCGACGAACTCGACGTCGACTACGGTCTGCGGGTGCCCTGCAGCCCACCCAGATGTGGAAACCGCCGGTGACAAGAGCAAAGCTACCAGCGTCGCGACCTCAGACTTCTTCAGTTTCAGCACTTTTCGCAGCTCCTTTCCTGCTTCGAGCGGATTCGCTCGGCCAGATTCTTTGGTGACCGATAATCTCAGTCTACAAGCAAGGTCGGCGCCCCCGGGAGCAATCTTCCTATCCCGCTTCAGGTCACTTCTTCCAGTGCCCTCTTCCCGATTACTCCTTCGATACCCTTCCGTATCACCAGAAGCCGCTCGATAGGGGCGAGGCTTCGCCCTGGTTAGCCTGTACGCTTCTTCCAGGGTTGCACCACGCCCAGGACCATGGCAAGGAGTCCCAAGACGAACTCGGGGAGCGCATAGGCGACGAGCCCGACCGTAAAGACGAAACCGGTCTCCCACTGCTTGCGGAAGTTCGTGATTCTCTTGTCGATCTCTTCCTCACTGGCTCCCGATTCCTCGAGCTGCCCGGTCCAAACCTCGGCAACGGTGTCCACCCAGGTCGGGTCGACGAAGTTGATGTAGACGAACATGTAGGTCTGGTACATCACGCGCGCCACGAAGATCATCACGAGGAGCAAGAGAGCCGCTTGCAGGAAGCGCGGCCGCGCACCCAGACGTTTGGCGAAGGACTTGCCGGCGAGCACCGCGAAGACCACGACCAGCACCCAGGGCAGAATCCAGGTCCAGTTCGACAGACCCAGGCCGACCCAGGTCAAAACCTGGATCGTCAGCACAACGGCCGCGCCCAGGGCGAGGCCCCAGAAGAGATGGTGTTTGAGCTGGCCGGTCTCTTTCATTGAGCGTCCTCGTACGGCTAGGCGCCTAGCCAGTCGCGTCTCGTGAGCTTTGCCTTCACTATCCTCTACGAGCCTGAGAGCCCACGGTTCTCAATCGCCACGGAGAAGGGCCATTGCTCGCCTCGCGGAGCGGCAGAACCTCTGTTTCGGCACGAACATTCGGGCACCTTCTTCTCGAGAGCACTTCGAGCCGGGCCAGTTGCCGACCTGCCTACACCTCTACCTGCCTCTACCTGGGGCCCCAAAACAGCACCTCTACCGGCAGGCACCTCTTCGGGCAGCACCTCTACCTGGGGCCAAGGCTCCGTCGCCCCACTACCGAATCACCGCCCCAAGCAGGGTGAGAAGGCATGGGAGAGGTCCATCGCCCAAGCCGCGCTCTAGTCTCCCCCAGGAAGCTCGCACGTCCGCGGCGGGGCGCTCGCCGCACGCGCATACGGAGGCGGTCCGGTCAGCGGCGCGCCGTGCCTGACCTCGACGTTTTGCATCATCCCGAGGTCCTCGTGCCCGAGGATGTGACAGTGGAGGACGTAGAGGCCGGCGAAACGTAGGAATCGGGTTCGGAAGGTGATGCTGCCGCCCTCCTCGAGACCGGAATTCTCGGTGCCCTCGACATTGACCACATCCTGCCAGCGCGGGTTCGCGACGTCGCGGCCGTTCTTCTTGACGACCCAGAAGGGGTTGACGTGAATGTGAAACGGGTGGTCCATGGGCGATCGGTTGAAGACCGTCCATTCTTCGACCGCGCCCAGAGACACGAGCTGATCGATCCGGCCCTTGCCGTAGAGCTTGCAGTCGATCATCGGCCGAAAGGGACCAAAGAGCACGTCGAAGTAGAGCTCGCGATACCCGGTCAATTCGTCGTCTTGCGGCGGCCGCAGGAACTCGGGATCGCGTGGTGAGGGCTGGGGGAGCCGGGACGGAAGGAGCATCACGGTCCCACCCGACTTGACGCGGACAATCGCTCGCACCGGGCTCTCCTTGCGGCCGGCGCGGAGGTCGAAGTCGCCGCCTCGGTCGTGACCGAGATCGAGCAGCACGTACTCGCCCGGCTCGTCGAACCTGACCAATAGGTCGGCCCGATTGCCCGGAGCCAGCAGGACATTGGAGACCTGCCGGATCTCGTCGAGGTAGATGCCGTCCATAGCGATGTGGTTGAGAGCGACGCAGCCCGGCGCGCCGGGCTGGGCGCAGTCCGCGTACTCGCCGCTCTCGCTCAAGTGAGCGACGGCCAGATTGAAGTAACCGTCGGCGCTCACCCCCGAATTGACGAAACGCCAGCGGCGGACTTCGCCCTGGGCGATCTCGATCACCGGCCGAACCTCGCCGTTGACCGTGAAGAGGTGGGTCGCCTCCGTCACCCCGAAGCGGAGCATCTGCTCGGTGAGCGCGAGGTCGGACTCCTTGAGAAGCTCCTGGAGGATCAAGACCTGGTCTTCGATACCCTCCATTTCCGGAGGCAACGTGTCCGGGTAGTCGTTGACGATGAGCGCACCGGCCATGCCGTTTTCCACCTGCAGACGAGTCGAGCCGTGCTTGTGAGGATGGTACCAGTGGGTCCCCGGTGGATGCCGGTGCCAGATGTTGAAAAGGTAATCGAACCGACTGAGCGGGCCGGCCTGCGGCGGAATCTCGAGCAGGACATCGTCGGACGGCGCCGTCGGCGAGATGTGGAGCCCGTGCGTGTGGAGATTCGTGGTGTTCGGGTCATGGAAACAGTTGGGCAGCTCTCGGTCGGGGTCGGGAGGGTCGCAGGCGCCGGGGTTGGGATTGGCCGGCAGAGCGTTGACGAGCTCGACTTCGAGCGAGTCGCCGCCATCGACCCGCAACTCGGGGCCCGGAATCTGCTGGTTGTAGGAACGGGTGTTGAGAACGAACGGTTCGAGCGGGTTGCCCCGCGCGTCGTTGATCGGGATCTCGACCCGGCCGGTCTCGATGCGCAGAGTCTCGGGCACCACATGCCTTGCCGGGTCCTCCCTCGTACCAGTCGTGCGAGCCACTTCTTGCTCTCTCTCGGGCGCTTGCCCGCAACCCACGACGCCGAGCGGCAGTACCGCTCCCGCCGCGAGAGCGGAGCTTCGTACCATGAACTCGCGACGGCTCGGCTTGCTGGACTCGATCATCTGCGCGGCCTCCTCGAGGCGCTCGCGACGTTGCGGTTCTCACGCGCTTCAGTTCTCATCGTCGCCCTCCCTGTGTGTCTCTCCGACGGAGCGCTGAGCCCCGGATCGGTCCTGCTATCGGATTCGAATTGGCCGGACACTAGCACAAGGTCTGAGCGGGCGCCGCTGCCTCCCGGGCCAAAGAGACTATCTGCGGAACGAATAGACGACGCCGGTCGACACTCCATCACGGCGTGCTTCCACGGTGGCGCCCACGAGAATCGAGGTGCTGGTGACGGCGACACTGTCACCGAACGAGAAATTCGCCTCGAGCGGCTGGAGTTTCGCCGTCTCGATCCAATCGCCGTCTTGGCGCTCGAAAACGTAAGCCGAGCCGGAGCTCCCGCGCGAGAACGGATCCTGCCCGCCGACAATCAGCGTCCTTCCCTTCTTGGCCAGGGCTCGTCCAAAATTGTTGACTCCCGGAAAGACGCTTCGGTCGCTCGGACGCAGCCTTGCAACACGACGTCCCTGGCGGTCGAAGACGGCCACCGAGTCGCTCGACGACGGTTGCCCCACACCGACGAAGATCTGGCCCCCACCGATCAGAGTCGTTGCGCCGAAACGCTCGACGCGGTCGAACCTCGGCTCGAGCATCCGGGAGAGCCGCACCCACCCGTCTGCGCCGAACTGAAACGCACTCACTACGTTCTGCGCCACCAGTTGATCGGCGAGGGTCACGAGCGAACGAGTAACCAAAAAGGGTCCGCGCAGTGAAAGTCCGATACCGAATCCCGCTGGGGTAAACGGGTCGGGCTCGTCCTCCCTGAGCGTCGACTCGTGCTTCCACTCATCCTCGCGGCGAAAGACGTAGACGGCGCCATTCCTGACCCGGTTCTCGTCCCTCGGTCCCGACGAGGCGACAGCTATTCTGTCTCGGCTGACTGCCACAGCGCCAGCGAACTTCTTGACCTTCGCTTCCGGCGCAATGAGCTTGGCGACTTCCACCCATGAACTCCCGACCCTCTCGTACACGTAGACGGCACCCTTTTCGACCCCATCGACCCTAGCCTTCGGCGCGCTGATCGCGATCGTGCTTCTGGCCACCGCCACCGCCCGGCCGAACTCCGCTCCTTTTGTCGGCACCGCCTCTCTCAGCCGATCTATCTCTACCCACTCACCCTGAATCCGGCGGAAGATGTAAGCCGAGCCTGACCGAAGAGCATCTTCGTCGTCGCCAGGCGATCCGACGACCAGCCACCGGCCATCGGCAGAAAGACTGGCCCCGAAGTTGGCACCCTGGGTTGCTCGAGCCGAACTGAATCGACTCTCGAGCCGAATCTCGGCATGTCCGCCCACGGCGCCCAGAAGCACAGCCCAAAACGCGATCGCGCTACCAAGACGAAGCGACCACGTGCTGCTCAGATCCGCCTTCATTTCGAGGAACCTTTCCTGCACGGTGGAGCGGAGAAGAGGGTGGCACCTCTTCGGCCAGAGCCGGAGAAGAGGGTGGCACCTCTTCCTCCCAGCACCTCTTCCTCCCACCTCTTCCTCCTGGCTAAGAAACGCCGGAGTTCTATTCGGCTCGGCCACTCCTCAGGCCACCTAACGAGTTCCAGCCTGACCGGCACTGCCGGCTCTGCTGATGAGAGTCCTTCTGTTGAGGCCACCACTGAAACAGAGTCTACACTCGGCCCGGAGCACCGGAGCCGATGTCCGTGGTCGGAGGGAAAGAGGTGCCACTCTTTTCCGCAAGAAGACCCTCCTCCTTCGCGTCTTCTCTTGCATGGCAAGGCGATTGCGCTTCATTCCAGAGGGAGGTGCCCTGGTCGAGGTCACCTGTCGAACAATCCACGGCCGCTTCCTCCTCAAACCCTCACGCCGCCTCAACCGGCTGATCCTCGGCGTCCTCGGCCGAGCCCAGCGTAAGCACGAGTTCCCCGTCATCAGCTACGTCTTCCTGTCAAACCACTACCACCTGCTCCTCTGGGCGGCAAACGCCCACAAGCTTGCCTCCTTCATGAACTTCTTCAATGCGAACCTCGCCAAAGAAGCCGGCAGACTTGCCAACTGGCGCGAGAAGTTCTGGAGCCGCAGATACCAGGCCATCGTCGTGAGCGACGAGCCCTCCGCTCAGATCAGACGACTCCACTACCTTCTCTCACACGGAGTCAAAGAGGGCTTTGTACGACGCCCTTCCGACTGGCCCGGCGTTCACGCCGTCCGCAACCACCTCGAAGCCAAACCGCAGCACGGAGTCTGGGTCAACCGCACCAAGGCCTACGCCGCTCGCATGCGCAGTGAGAAGCTCTCGAAAGACGACCTCGAGTCGACGGAAACCGTCACCCTCTCTCCCCTGCCCTGCTGGGCCCACCTCGACGAGGCTACCTACTGCCAGCGCGTCACTGAGCTCGTTGAGGTTATCAAGGACGCCGGCCAGGCAAACGATGCCGCCGTTGCCCTGCCGCATTCATCGCACGAGCACCCTCTCCATTCCAAGCGTTCTCCCGCCCCCCACTTCCACTGCGCCTCCAAGCGAGTTCGCCGTGAACTCTTCGAGGCCTACTGCTGGTTCGTAACGGCCTATCGAGACGCGACCGCCCGCCTGAGTCGAGGCGATCCCTCACCTGACTTCCCAGAAGGCTCCTTCCCGCCCTCTCTTCCCTACGTCGCACACGCCTGACGACGGCAAGAGCTGTCCTGCCGGCCAGGGAATCAAGAAAATCCTGGGCAAAAACGAGGCAAGTCGCCGATTCGCTATGGGAATCTTGGCTTGGGCAGCCTAATTTCGCTTTTCGCCAGTGACTCGCTGGCTGGCTGAGCGACGAAGTTGCGTCCGTCTTCAAGAAAAGGGTGGCACCTCAGGTCAGCAGCACCTCAGGTCAGCACCTCAGGTCAGGAGGCTGGTGGCCGCTCTGTCCGCGCTCAGCCGCTCGCCGGAAGCCGGAACGCGGCCATCTCCTGGTCATTGCGCACCAGGAGCAGATCGTCGACCAGCACCGGGTGGTTCCAGGTCTTGCCTTCGATCGCCGGGAAGCGCGCCAGCTCGTTGAATTTGTCGGGCGCCGCGGAGACCAGCGCGAGCTCACCCTTCTCCGACAAGACCAGCAACAGGTCCTGGTCCGGCAACAGGACCAGCTGGCCCTGCCCGTAGCGCCCGCCCTTCCACACCCGCGCGCCGTCTTCGAGGTTGATCGACGCCAGGCGGCCGCCGTCGAAGCCGTAGGCGTGACCCTCGTGAACCACGAAATCGTTGAAGTAGGGCTTCAAGCCGGTCGACGTCCAGCGTTCCTCGACCGTCCATTGCCCGGAGCCGCGCGCGACCGCGATGCGCCGCAAACCCACACTCTCGTTGGCACTGATCAAGAGATCGCCTTCTTCGGTGAGGGCCGGCTGGACGATCGGGTAGCCCTTCCATTCGTGTTCCCAGAGCACCGTGCCGTCGGCCGGCGCCACGCTGACCGCGCCGACCGAGCCCATCTGCACGACTTGCGCGACGCCGCCGATCGTCGCGAGATGGGGTGAGCTGTAGCCGTCGCCGCCGGCGGGTCCGTGCCAGCTCGGTTTTCCCGAAGACAGGTCGTAGGCGGCGAGCTTGCCGGCGGCGGCAACGATGACGCGCTCACCGATCACGAGCGGCGAGCTCGAAAAGCCCCAGTAGGGAACCTCGACGTCGGTATCGGCAGCCACGTTGCGCGACCACAAGACCGCACCGCTTTTCGCGTCGAGCGCATTCAGGATCCCGGTCGCGCCGAAGGCGTAGAGGCGGCCGCCCGCTAGGCTCGGGGTTCCGCGCGGACCGGGTCCGCCCTGGGACTCCCAGAAGCGGGCTTCGTCCCGGTGCCACCACACAGGCTCACCGGTGGTGGCGTCATAGCACGCGACGATCTCCTCTTCGCCGCGTTGCTCCTGGGTATAGAGGCGGTTGCCGTCAACTGCAAAGGATGACCAGCCGGGACCGATCGGGCGGCTCCAAAGCTCTACCGGCGGCGAGGCGGACCAGTCGGTTGCGATGCGCGCGCCGTGCGCGACTCCGTCCCGGTCCGCGCCGCGAAAGCCGGGCCAGTCGGCGGTCATGACCACGGGCTCGCGAGGTACGGCGCTCTCGGCGGGCTCGGGGAGACTCTTCCCAACGTCTTTCGGATCCGCAGCGCTCTCGGTCTTCGCCGCTTCTGGAGGCTCTTCCGTCACTGATGAGCGGAACGGCGCGGGCGCGGCCGGCGGCTCATCCCCACCCTGCGCCAGCAGGCGCTCTTCCGCGGTCTGCGACCACCTCCAGGCGAATTGCGTGCCCGTGCCCATCGTGCCGTCCGATCGAACGAGCGCAAAGCCTGCGCAGACGAGCAGGATCGTCGCCACCATGGTGACCAGGCGCGTCGTGTCGGAGAGCCGGCGGGTGACCACAGCCCAGGCGACGAAGGCCATGCCCAGGACGGGCAGGGCATAGAAGAGAAAGAGCAGGCCCATTCCACCCTTGGCAACGGAAACGTGGAGAATCTTAGGTGTCGCGACCAACGCCAGGGCGGTCAGAGCAACGGCGAGCAGGCGTTCGAGCCAGCGTGCTCGGCTGAAGAACAGCCACCAGAGCATCACCAGAAGACCCCCGACGGCGCCGCCCAGAGCACCGGTCATTCCCGCCTGGTTGCCCGGTACGAGGATCGGGACAATGAACCAGACCAGAAACACGAGCCCAGCGATCACCAGGCCCGGCCACAAGCGCAGCGGCTTCCTTGGATTTGGCTCGTCGGTTCGCGAGTTCGTCATCTGCAGACCCCCTTCTCGAGTCTTCTTGGAGATCGACGTCTTGTCGAGGCCTAGCTCATCCTACGCGCTCCGGGGCCGGCGAGTTTCGTTTCTGACAAACCTGCCGGCACGCCCCGTCATGAATGGCACCTCCTGCCGCCCCCTCATGACCCGTCTATCGCGCCGCCTGCTTCTTCACAAGAGGGTGGCACCTCTCGTGGGCGCACCTCTCGTGGGTCACCGCTATTGGGCTATTGGGGGGTTCCTGTTCTTGGCAAACACCGCGGTGCGCTGTCGTAGCCATCGAAAAACTCGAAGTTGCCGGGGAGCAGATCCCCACCCTTGCGGATTTCGATCCAGGTCTCGGCGGAGCTGCCAGCCGCCATTCGATGGCTGATCGGAGGGAAGCGTTTGAAGAATCCGGCTATCTGCCCGAGTTCCGAGTCGATCACTTCCTCTGCCTTGATCTTCTTTCGAATGCTCTCGATGAGGTCTCCCTGGGGGTCCAAGTATCTCCTTTCGACCCGGATCTGGAAGGGAAACGGAGTCTGGCCACGGTTGAAAAAGCCTACGAAGTAGCGCGCCTCGATCGTGGTCGGTATCGTAAAAAAATCCCGGTGAACAAGGATGTTCTGCCTCCGCGGTATGGTCATATCGAGTTGGAATTCGGCTTGCCTGAACTTCACGACGCCACTTTGCCGGTCGGAGCACAACCTGATGTCCGACCACGCCGGGACGGAGAGGCCGATGCCTCCAAGAACAAAACACAGAATCCAAAGCCTCTTCATTGGCGACCCCCCTTTTTGCTGACTCGGTTTCTCGGATTCGTCGACGCCGCCGTCACATGAGGATTCCCTTCCGGAGGGCAGCCTTCGCAGGCGCCGCGCTCGCCTCGGGAACAATACAACGGGGTTCGTAAGTAACTTAACAAACTACGTACCCGCAGTCAATTGCGTGTCGCGCCTCCCCAACAGAGCTGTTGCCTCGAGGGGGACGGGTGCTCAAGAAAAGGGTGGCACCTCCAGTCGGGGGGGCTCTGCTCAAGAAAAGGGTGGCACCTCCAGTCGGCAGTCGGGGGGGGGCTCAAGAAAAGGGTGGCACCTCCAGTCGGGCAGCACCTCCAGTCGGGCACCTCCAGTCGGCACCTCCAGTCGGCAGCACCTTTAGTGGTCACCTCACCGGCAACGCGTGAGAACGCCGACGATTCAGCGCAGTTTCATGGGCCAGCGCCGGTATCGCAACTTCCGAGGATTCTCTTGAAAGTCCGTGCCGCCGCCATAGACGATATGGGCGGTACCGGAGCACCGGCCGAAGCCATCCGGAACCGCGGCAAGACCAACGGCGAGGTTCCGGTCGCCTTCGGTGTGCTCTCGCAGTTGACTTCGTCGCCAGGTCCTTCCTTGATCGGTGCTCCGTGCGACCCAGAGGTTTCCGAAGTCCTGCCAGGCCGCATGGATGGTGTCGCCTGCCTTGGCTACCGCCGGGTACCAGGCGGTTCCCGGGCGCCGGTTGATCCGCGACTTCTCGGACCACACACCGTCTCTGTGCTTTTGGTAGTACAGATCGTGAGAGACGTAGCCGTACTTGAAGGCCGTACCATGCCCCCACACCATCCCGAACGAGTCCCCGGACGGCAGGACCGCCACCGGCCAGACGAGATCACCGTCGTGGTACTCGCCCGGCTTGGGCGTCTCTGCCCTCAAGCGCCCCGGGCTCTTGATCCAAGAGGCGCCATCGACACTGGTCCGGTGGAAGATGTTCTTTCTTCTCTCAGGAAATTTCGCAAACGAGATGTGGACCGGCGGCGCCAAGCCGGACGTGGGATCAAGCCCCAGCGCCGGCCATGACCCCTCACGAGCCGCGATCGGTCCGGGCCGATCACGAGTCCAGGTCGCGCCCTGATCGTGGCTCGAGGCGATGACGATTCGACTCCGACCGGCCGAGTGCGCTCTCCAGGCGACGTGGACATGCCGGCCACGCGACGCGATGAGCACCGGGCCGAACCGTCCCACCTGACTCGCCCGCGAGATCTTTCTCTTCTCGCTCCACATTTCGCCTCCGTCCCGGCTGTTCAGGTAGTGGGTTCTGGTTTTGTATGACCCGAGCAACCGTTCCTCCAGCCACGCGACATGAACGTCGTCACCCGAAGCTGCGATGGCCACGTCGTTGGGAACCTCGCCGTAGCGTTCTGCTTGGTACTTGTCAGCACGTAGTTGAATTTCTACGAGCGTCTCGGCGGCACTCCAGGTGTCGCCGCAGTCTTCGCTCCGCGTGTACCGCAGCAACTGCTTGTCGTCGTGACGCGAAAACCACACGACGTGCACGGCGTTCCCCTCGGCCGCGACCTGCGCTGGGCGCTCGGCGATGTACCGAAGGATGTGTGGCGGCTCGCCCAGCGTCTGAGCCGGAGTCCAGGCCGAGAAACACGGTGGACTGGCCGCAAATGCCGCCAGGGTCAGAATCCAGACGCCGAGACATCGGTGCCTCATGGGACCCTCCTGCGGAAAACCTAACACGACTCCCTTGCACTCGAGAACGGGGACACCACCTGGTCGGCGAGGATTCAGTTCGGTTCCGTGGGATGATGCGCGGAGATGACAGCCGGTTTCGAGTTCGTGTCATCCAGCACAGCACCTGGAATGAGGAGCAAACAACGCCGGAAGCCCTAGCGTAGGCTTCTGGAGTGACCGGATTCGCACTCCCTGTCACCGCTGGCGTCTCAGAAACGAGGTAAGAGAGCACGATGTCGTCATGAACGGAGCAGCCTGGCTGGACGAGGTTCTCGCTCAATACCGATACCGGAAGAACCAGTGTGAGCGAGCGGTCGCTCAGGTGACCGAAGAACAGCTCTTCGAGACCGTCGGTGAGATCCCGCTATGCCTCGCAGCCCAGATGAAGCACATCGGCGGCAATCACCGCTCGCGCTGGCGGGACTTCTTGACCTCCGACGGCGAGAAGCCCGACCGCAATCGCGACGATGAGTTCGTTGTCGACGGCGAGACCCCGGATTCGATTCGAGCCCTTTGGAACGAGGGCTGGCGGATCACCGTCGAGGCCCTCGAGAGCCTCACGGCCCAGGATCTCGAAAAAACCGTGACCATCCGCGGCGAGCCGCACACCGTGGTCCGGGCCGTCCAGTGTAATCTGACACACCTCAGCTACCACACCGGCCAAATCGTCTCACTGGCGCGACACTTCGCCGGCGAGAGCTGGCAAACCCTCAGTATCGCGCCCGGGGAATCGGAGACCTACAACCGGCGAATGCGGGGCAAATGGGGCAGTTGGTAAGGGAAAGGTACCTGGCAGATGGCCGGCAGTGGCAAAGGCGCGCACTTTCGCATCATCGAGAGCCTCGGGCTCGACGCAGGCCGCTCGCTGCCGGCGTGGAAGAGCGAAGGCTGGGCTGACTACGAAGCCAGTCTGGCGGGAATCCGCCGCGATCCCGACTACGACCTGGCGCGGCGGGTCGACCTCCTGGACGACACCAGCTACTGGCGGAATCCACGGCTCAGGGCTCGCCGTTGCTACAGATGGCAGCTCCTGGTCGAATATCTCGTTGAGGTTCGAAGCTACCGGTTCGAAGACCTGAGTAGGCCCTCGGTCACCGAATCCGAAACCTGGGCCCAGATGGTTGCCTGGCGTCGGGAAAACTCAAGCTCGACCGATAGACTGCTAGACGATCTCGCGCTCACGATTCAATGAGAACAGTTCACACTCTGGTCGGAATTCTCAGCGGCTGTCTGACTGTGGCGGCCTGCGCAATGAACGTTCCATCGGAGTCGCCACCCGCCGCTGCGGCCATCCGTGCGGTGTTGGAAGAGGACAGCAAGCTGGGAGGCGTCCGGAATCACGCACCGGAGTCGATGCCGCTGGCAGAGGCGGTCCGAGCCTATGTGAGAAGCCTCGATGCAATCGACTTCGGAAACTGTCCTCCGGAATTCACAAGTGCTTTCAAGCGCCACCGAGATGCCTGGCATGAGTCAATCCGGTACCTCGAAGAGCACGACGAGATCCGCGGCGAGATGCACGACTTGTTCGATCGGATCCGTGGAGTCAGCGCAGACGCTCGAACACGGATCGAGGCCGTTGAGAAGAGCATCTGGGGCACGTGGGCCGAGGTCGAAGCGGCGGCCGAGCGACACGGCGGCGGCCCGAACTAGAAAGAAGCACGATTGTGTCCCCTCGACTTCGAAACTCGGGAGGCCCTGCGACCGTACCGTTGAGTGATGGCGACGCGCACGAGGCGAGCAAGAGAAATCAGTTGAAGAGAATACTGCTCGTCTGCGCCGTCGTCGTCGTAGCAGCCGTTGCACTTGCGCACTGGTACTTCAGTGATCGGGGCCGCTTCACCACCGAGCCCGAGTACACGGGCCTTGCCCGCACCGTTTCAGGCAATGACCTCGTCTCGGATCATGACCCGGCCGCCATCCTGCGTTTCGATCCGGCCTATCATTATATCGGTGGTCAGAAGTTCATTCTCTACGGCGTCGCCGACACCGAGCAGCATTTCTTTGTCGAGACCTCCGCTGACGACAAGCTCCAGAGTGTCTATTGGGTGCAGTATGAGGCCTACCTGCCGAACAAGCGCTACACCTACGACTACGACGACTCACCTCTGCGCCTGGCGCTCGGGAGCTACGAGTTCTTTACCGACACGGAAGCGTTTTCCTTTGACCCCAACAAGAAGCGGCGGCGTGGCACGGACGGCGCAATGGCGCGACAATTTTTGGCCAGCAAAGGCTACTCCTATCCAAGCGAGGTCCTCTACGCGCGCCTGGTGTACCTGACCGATGAAGCGCGCAACAAGGAGCTCATGATCATCTTCATGGACGATCTCGCTCGCTACGGCGCCATCGCCGCAGAGCTCCAGGAAGACGGCGGCAACGCCGAACGCTGGCCCGAGTTCGAACAGGCGCATCTCGAGCGGATCGAGAACACGCTCGCGGTTCTTGCCCGTTAGGAGCCTGTCCCCTTACTGGACTTCCGTCGTCACCGGAGTCAGCCGTACCGGCACGTGCTTGTGGTACGGCGTCTTGGCGAGTGGGTCGCAGTGGTCCGACGAGGTCAGGAAGTTGATGCGGGGACCGGTTGCGCGATCATCGCTCGCGTCCCCCGAGTCGCTCTGCCCGTAGCCGTGCGGCAGGGACAGGCAGCCCGGGCGGACCGTGTCGTCGGGCTGGATCACGACCTCGACCGAGCCCGCGCGCGACTCACAGACCGCGAGCTGACCAGTGGCGAGGCCGAGCCGCTCGGCGTCTTGGGGGTGGATACGCAGAGCGCCTTCGCGGTCCTGCCGCCGCCAGTCGGGATCCCGGTAGATCTGATTGGCGTTGTAGGACCGGCGCTCGCCGGAGGCCAGGATGAAGGGGTACCGAGTGTCGACGTGAGGATCGGCGACCTCGCCTTCGAGCGCGCGAAGCTCGTCGAGCATCTCCGGGATCGCCAGCGCGATCCGGCCGTCTGCGTGCCGAACGAGCTGCCAGCCTTCCTCGTAGGTGTGGGTACTGATCGGCACCGCGGTGTCGCTGTCGAGGATGGCTCGAAACAAGGCCTCGCCGTTTCGGTGCCCGGCGCGGCGCACCGGCTCGGCGTGGCGGCGGGCGTAGAACTGGCACGAGCCCCAGAGGACCGCCGCGCTCGCCGCGCCGTCCGGGAGAGCCCGGCCCAGCGAGGAATAAAGCACCAGGCTGGCGACCTTTTTCAAGGCCGGCCTGAGAGCGAGCGTCGCGACAAAGGCCTTCGGGAAGAGCCCCAGGGCCGGCATGCGTCGATCGAGCCGGGCGATCGCTTCGAGCACAGGAAATCGCGTCGGCAGCTCGCCCATCGCCACCAGCAACCGACGGTAGATCTCGGGCTCGGGCAGCGTGTCGCCACCTGGCTCGACGATCGGCCGGCGAAGATGAAAGTAGTTGGTCGGAAAGTCGAGGGTGAAGAACGTCGCTTCCCACTTCTCGTACTGTGACGGCGCCGGCAGAACGTAGTCGGCAAGGCGCACCGTTTCGGTGTCGGCGACGTCGATCGCAACCACCAGCTCGAGCTTCTCGAACGCGCGCTGATACGCGTTGGTGTCGGCCGCCGTCTGCATCGGATTCGAGCTGTCGACGATCAACGCGCGCACGCGCTCCGGATGATCGGTGTCGATTTCAGCGGGCAAGATGTTGGGCGGAAAGAACTTCGAGATCTCACTCATGCCGGTCACGCGCGTGGTGGCGCCGCCGGCCCCGGGCTCACGCGAATGCCCGATCAGGGGTACCAGCTGGGTGTGCAGATTGTTGCCGCCCTCGTGACCGAAGTTGCCGGTCACCAGGCTGAGGAGCTTCTCGAGGTAGGTGTTGAGGGTCGAGTGCAGGCTGTGCTCGAGCCCGAGGTCGTGCCGGGTACATGCGGTCCGGGCGCCGGCGAATCCTCTCGCCACGCGGCGGAGCTCTTCGGCCTCGACACCCGAGCGCTCGGCGTAGTCCTCGACCGGCACGCCTCTGAGGATCTCAAGCAGCTCCGCCGAGCCGCGGGTGCGCCGGTCCAGAAAGTCCCGATCCTCCAGACCGTCCTGCACGATGATCCCGAGCAGGGCCGCCAGCAGAAACGCGTCGGTGCCCGGCTTGACCGCGAGGTGGACGTCGGCGAACTCCGCTGTCTTCGTGCGCCGCGGGTCGATCACGACCAGAGTCCGGTTCGGGTCCTTGCCGATCTCCCGGATCACCTGGCGCGCGCGCGGAATGCCATGCGACTGCCATGGATTGGCGCCGATGATGATCACGTAGTCGCTTTGTTCGATGCCCTCGGTGACGTGGCAGGTCTGCCGGCCGAAGAGCCTGCCGTTGACCCAGAAGTCGCCGGTCTTTTCCTGCGCCAGCGAGTTGTAGATGTAGGGCGTGCCGAGCGCCGCGCGAAAGGGAACGGCGTAGGCGCCGCCCAGGTGATTGCCCTGGCCACCGCCGCCGTAATAGGCGATGGCGTGGCCGCCGTGGTCCGCTCGGATGTTTGCGAGCTTCGCGGCCACCTCGCGAATCGCGGTATCCCAGTCGATTCTCTCGAAGCCGCCGTCGGGCGTGCGGCGCAGCGGATGGGTCAGGCGTCCCGCGTGGTTCTGATAGTAGTCGAGCCGGGAAGCCTTCTGACAGAGATAGCCCATCGACGAGGGGTGCTCGCGATCACCGCGAATGCGCTTGAAGCGTCCATCTTCGACCTGAATCTCGATGCCGCAGTTCAGGCTGCACAGGTTGCAGGCGGTGGCCCGCCACTCGGCGTCGGGGTGGCTGATCGGCTCGGCCATGACTGGCGAGCTTAGCGTAGCCGGCGGTTTCGGCAGCCATCCAAGAAGAGGCCGGCACCTCTAGCCGGCGCCCTCTAGCTTGGGGTCGTGCTAACCTCGGCGCGGCACTCATGCAGGTCCATTATCTCGAGATCGTTACACCAGATGTCGACGCCAC
>CALZIK010000098.1 GCA_945787635.1 Thermoanaerobaculia bacterium
CGGAGCGGCGAGGCGCGCGATTGGTCGCCGTCGCGAAACTCGCGTTGCCGCGCCCGCCGCGCCCCCCGGCCGCAACGCACAGCTCCTGGCCCGCGCTGAGCACCTCGCCCATGAGCGCTCCGTTCTCATCGTAGACCTGGGTCCCCAGAGGCACCCGAATCGCGAGGTCTTCGGCGGATCGCCCGGTCTTGTTCGAACCTTCGCCGTTCTTGCCCTTGTCGGCCGCGTAGAGCCGCTGATGACGTAACGGGTAGAGCGTGTTGAGGCCCGAATCACCGACCAGAACGACCGATCCTCCGTGCCCGCCGTTGCCCCCGGACGGACCGCCCTTGGGCACGAACTTCTCGCGCCGGAAGGCCAGGCAGCCGTTGCCGCCACGACCCCCGCGAACGAGAAGGTCGGCCTCGTCGATGAAGTTCAAGGTGCTTGGAGACGCGGCCCGAAGAGCCGCACTCGGATCTGGCTCGCCGCTCTAGTCGAGAGGCGTGATGTTGACCACTCGGCGCGAGCGGCCCCGACGCTTGAACTCGACATAGCCGTCGGTCTTGGCGAACAAAGTGTCGTCCTTGCCGCGCCCGACGTTGATGCCCGGAAAAATCTTGGTGCCGCGCTGGCGCACGATGATCGTGCCGCCGGTAACTTTCTCGCCGCCAAAGCGCTTGACGCCCAGATTCTGCGGATTGGAGTCACGGCCGTTGCGACTGGAGCCCTGCCCTTTTTTGTGTGCCATTTCGAGTGATCTCCTGCCTAGGCCTCGATCTTGTCGATCCGAACTCGCATCAGGTCTTGGCGATGTCCGGCCAATCGGCGATAACCCTTGCGACGCTTGAACTTGAAGACCAGGATCTTGGGCGCACGGACGTCATCGATCAGCGTTCCGGTCACCGAAGCCCCTTCGAGAATCGGCGTGCCCAGCTGGGTGGTTTTGTCATCGCGCACCATCAGCACGCGGTCGAAACGCACGGCGCTCGACTTCTCCGCGACCTCGGTCCGTTCGACGTCGACGACGTCTCCCGGAGCGACCCGGTATTGCTTGCCACCTGTCTCGATCACCGCGTACATGACGAACTCCTCCTGGGCGCTGAACGCGCAAGGAGCCGTAAGGTAACACAGCCCCAAGGAGCGGTCAACGGCTTGCCCGAGGTGCGCCTCATCGGCGGCGAGGGCCCTGCTATCGTGCGCCGCGTGCTGCTCAAGCTGTTTTTCTTGTGGACCACCCTGGTCCTGCGCGCCCTCGGAGCCCGCAGGGTTCGCCGCAAGATCGGCGAGGTCACGCTGCTCGCCTACGAGATCGGCCCTCCCGACGGCGACCCGTGGGTCCTGCTCCACGGCCTGGGAGCCACCGCCGTGGCCTGGAGCTCGGTGATCCGGGTCCTACGGAAAAAGGTCCGGCTGCTGGTTCCCGAGCTTTCGAGCCTCGGTGGAACGGAGTCACCGGCCGGCGGATTGAACGTTGCGGAAGGCGTTACGGCCGTCGAGGCGCTGATCGCAGCGTGGGCTCCGGAGAAGAAAGTGACGCTGGCCGGTATCAGCCTGGGCGGCTGGATGTCGGTGCGCATCGCACTCGAACGGCCCGAGATCGTCGAGCGCCTGGTCCTGGTCGACGCCGGGGGCTATCGCGACCAGGACTGGAACCGGATTCAGGCACTCACCGACGTCTCGAGCCTGGACGACGTCGACAGGCTCTACCGGGCCCTGTTTTTTCGGACCCCGTTCGTGATCCAGAGATCCCGCCGCGGCTTTCTGAAGGCCTACACTTCACCGGCGGTTCGGCACGTTCTCGAGACCACAACCGAGGAAGAAGCCTACGGTCCAGAGGATCTGGCCCGCATCCACGTGCCCACACTGCTGGTCTGGGGCGAGCATGACGGCCTGTTCAGAGCCGAGGTCGGTCGGGCCATGGAGGGCGATATTCGACAAGCTCGCCTGGTCGTGATCCCGAACACCGGACACGCCGTGCATTGGGAGCGTCCGCGCGCCATGGCCGCGGTCATCGATCGATTTCGCCGAGAGGGGCTCGACAGCTTCGACCCAAACCCGGGTCCGGCGGCGTAGAATCTCCGACATGGCCGAGCCCGACTACCTGATCTGCCTCAACTGCGAGACGCCCTGTTACACGTTCGAGTGGAGCGAGGGCAAAGTCACCGAGATCCTCTGCCTGTCCTGCGGGGCCGATGATCCCGACGAGTTCGCGACCGAGGAAGACCTCGACACCCTGGCAACGGAAAACGAGCGCGCCCGCTAGGAGCCGGCCAGTTGCCGGCCGAGCGAGCGGGCTCGACCGCATTCCCGGGATCAGGCTCGAACGGATCCTTCGGCGGCTCGGCCCGAGCGCGGCGCCTCCCGAGCCGTCTCGGCGACGGGAAGCTCCGCGAGCGCTACCTGGAATCGCGTTCCGACGTCGGGCGTGCTCTGAACGGAGAGCTCGGCGCCGTGAGCGGAGGCGATGCGCTGCACCACCGCCAACCCGAGACCGGTGCCACCGCGTTTGGTCGAGTAGAAGATCTCGAAGATCCGTTGCAGATCACCCTGGGCAATACCGGCGCCGTTGTCGAGCACCTCGAGCAGCACTCGCCCCCGCTCCCGCCGGGCGATCAAACGCACTTCCGGATCGCGGCCGGAGCCCTGCGTGGCAGCCATCGCGTTGCGCACGAGGTTGAGCAACAGCTGGGACATCTGCTCGGTGTCTGCGGCGACTCGCGCGCCAGCCGAGCGATCCTCGACCGCGAGGTCGACGCCCTCGGAGTGCGCCTCCCGGCCGAGAAGATCGCGGCAATTGCGAAGTAGCGCGCTCGCGGGCACCTCCTCGAGATCCAGAGCCCTCGGCTTGGCGTACTGGAGAAAATCCGTGACCAGCCTCTCGAGGCGTCCGATCTCGCTGCGGGTGATCGACAGCAACCGCTTGGTCGAGCCGCCGGCACGGGTATGCGCTTCCTCCTCCAGCATCTGCATGTTCAGATTCAACGAGTTGAGTGGATTCCGGATCTCGTGGGCAAGACCCGAAGCGAGCGTGCCGATATAGGCCAGGCGTTCGGCCTCGAGAGCCGTGGCTTCGAGCTTTCGGCCGCGCGTCCACAGACGCACGATGATCAGGTAGGCCAGGGTGAGAACAACCAGGGTCACGGCGCCGATCAGCAGAGTCTGGCGCATCAAGTGCCGACGCAGCACTCCGATCCGATTGGCCAGCTCGACTTCGCTGATGCCGATGTGTACGAACCCGAAATCGCCGATCGGCTCTTTGAGGTCATAGGTCTCCCGGCGGGTCACGGTCTTTTCTTCCAGGCTCGCGGGTATCTCCTTGGACTCGAGGCGAAGCGGCCCCTGGCGCCCGATCGGAACCTCGGCCTTGGTGTTGCTTCGAAACACCAGCATGTCCTCTCCATCTCGAATCTCGACGTTCGCGACGATCTCCCGCTTGCTGAGAACGTCGTCGATATAGGTCTGGAACTCGGTTTCGAGAGCGACGACCGTATAGAGGTCTTTTTCACCGGGCGCTTCCGCGATGCGCTCCTCGAGCTGTTCGGCCAGACCCGCGGCCTCGGCTCGGGTCTCGAGGAGCACCTGCTCGATCTCGCGCTCGGACAGGGAGCGGAAGATGAACCACCCCAGGAGGCCCAGATCCACGAGCACGAACAGGCCCAGGAGAATCGAGCCGTAGACGAGCCTGCGCGAGCTGGGCTGGGGCTGCGCCGCCATGACCGAGGCAGAATAGCACTCCGATTGACCCTCCCACCGAGCATTCGCTAGCATTCCTCAGTACAACTCTCATGCAACAAACCAAGTTCGGCGGTAACGCCCTCGCCCGGCTAGCGCTGGTTCTGTGCGCGGGCTTGGGTCTGGCGTGTGGGTGTGGCAGGACCGACACAGCGGCCGGCCCGGTGGCCACCGAACCGCGATCGGGAGGCACCGTGGTGATCGCAGCCGGAGTCGACATCGGCGGAATCAACCAGCTCACCGGAGCGGAAAGCAGATTCGAGCAGGACATCATCGATCTTCTCTTCCTGCGCCTTTTTCAAGAGCAGCCCGACTACGCGGAACACCCGCCGACCTTCGCGCCCGAGCTTGCAGAAAGCCGTGAGTGGTCAAAGGACGGCCTGGTGCTGACGGTCAGGCTGCGGCCCGGCCTCCAATGGAGCGATGGAGTGGCGATCACCGCCGAGGACGTCGCCTGGACCTATTCCGCACAGGTCGATCCGGAGCTCGTGTGGGAAGGCGCAGGCAGCAAGGACTCGATCGAAAAGGTAATCGCCGTCGATCCAAGTACTGTCGAATTTCACTTTTCCGAGATCTACTTCTCGCGGCTAGCGGACCTCAACGAGGGCGTCATTCTGCCCAAGCACACGTGGTCGAAGCTGCCCTTCGACGAGTGGCGCGGCAACGAGGAGTGGTTTCTCGAGCATCTTGTGGTCAGCGGCCCATTCACTCTGACCCGCATCGTGCCGCAACAAGAGATCGTTCTCGAGCGCAACACGCGCTACTTTCGCGCCGGCTTTCCACGGCTGGACCGAGTGGTTTTCCGGGTGATCCCGAATCGAACCAACCGGGTTGAGCACCTGCTCGCCGGCGAAGTCGACTTCGTAGAGCATGTTCTGCCGGAACGCGCGGCAGACGTCCAAGCCTCCCAGCGCGCCAACCTCCTGCCATTGTGGCACCGGCAGTACACCTTTCTCGTCTGGAACGGGTGTCGAGAGCCCTTCGACGACCCGTTGGTCCGCAAGGCGATGACCCTGGCGATCGACCGCCAGTCGATCATCGAAGCCGTTTGGGGCGACAATGCCCGCCCCGCCCTGGGACCCATCCTGTCGTCCGTCTGGGCCTTCAACCACGATCTCGTGCCCTGGCCTTACGACCCGAACGAGGCCCGGCGCTTGCTCGCGAACGCTGGCTGGACGGACTCCGACCATGACGGGCTCCTCGATCGAAACGGCCGCGACTTCACCTTCCATCTCTCGACCAACGGCGACAATCGGCTGCGGGCCGACGCCGCGGTCATGATCCAGGAACAGCTCCGACGGATTGGCGTGGACGCGCAGGTGAGCCTGCTCGATCTCAACCGGATGATCGAAGACAACAAGACCCACGGTTTCGACGCTACGATCGCCGCCTGGGGTATCGACACCTCTCTCGATGTGAAGCACCAGTTTCACACCGACTCGATCGGCAGCGGCGGCTCGAACTACGGCTGTTATTCGAACGCCGAGCTCGACCAAACGATCGACCTCGCTCGCCGGCAGCGCGAACCATCCGACGCCCAACCGTATTTCGATCGCCTCCAAGAGATCCTACACGAAGAGCAGCCCTACACCTTTCTGTGGGAGCCGATGCGCCTGTATGGAGTCTCGACACGGTTGCGAGACGCCAGCCCGAATCAGCTCAGTGCCTACTTCAACCTCGAAGAGTGGTGGTTGGCGCCCGCGAGCTGAAGCGCTCGATCTGTCGTGAATCGCTTTCTGATCCGGCGCACAGCTACCGCGCTCGTCGTGGTCGTGGCGGTCATGACGCTGAGCTTCTTTGTGCTCCGCCTGGCGCCCGGCGATCCTTCGAACGTCTATATCGACGCCCGTATGTCGGCGGCTCAGCAAGATCAGCTGAGGCGATCGCTCGGCCTCGACCGGCCCCTCCTCGAGCAGTACTCCCGCTGGGTGGCCGCAGCAGCGCGGCTCGATCTCGGAGATTCGTTCGTGCACAACCGACCGGTGACGCGCGTGCTCGCCGACCATCTCGGGCCGACCCTGCTGCTTGCGGCGGTCTCCCTGTTGATTCAATTCGGAGCCGGAATCGGATTCGGCGTTCTCGCCGCCCGCCGGGAGGGCACCCGCACCGACCGTCTCGTGCGCTGGGTGTCGCTGGGCCTCTATTCGACGCCCCATTTCTGGCTGGGTCTCATGGCTCTGATGCTTCTGAGTTACCGGACCGGCTGGTTCCCCGGCGGGCACATGGCCTCGGTGGGCGCCGAAGAATGGTCGGCGCCGCGGCAGTTTCTGGATCTGCTGCACCACCTCACCCTGCCGGCCCTGGCGCTCGGGCTGGCGATGGCCGGCGGCGTGACCCGGTATGTGCGCAACTCGGTTCTCGAGGTGTACGACCAGCCCTACATCCGAAGCGCGCGCGCTGCTGGTGTGCCCGAACGAAGGATCCTCTGGCCGCTCACTCTGAAAAACGCGCTCGTCCCGGTGATTCACCTCGCCGGCCTGTCGCTGCCCTACCTCATGAGCGGAGCACTGATCACCGAGGTGGTCTTCTCATGGCCAGGCATGGGCCGGCTCACGTTCGAGGCAATCCGGAACCGCGACTATCCTCTGATTCTGGGCGCCACCCTGCTGGCGGCGGTGATGGTCGTCCTCGGCAACCTTCTCGCCGACCTCGCCCACGCAGCAATCGATCCTCGCGTCAGGGACGAGATCACCGATGCGCCGACCTGAGCTTTTAGCCGGCGCGGCCTTGCTGGCCACTCTGGTGGCGGTGGCGATCTTCGCCCCCTGGCTGAGTCCGAGCGATCCGGCGGCGCAGTCCGACCCCGCCCGCGGAAAGAACCTGGCGCCCGGCACGCGGCGCTTCGAGGTCGTCACCCGCAAGGGCCAGCGGCTGCTCGCGGAAAGCGCGGAAGTCACCTCGGAGGGCGTTCGCATCTTCGACCGCCGGGGCACAACGCTCATTCCGACCGCCAGGATCCAGCCGACGCCGGCGGGCGAGCTGACGCGCACTCGAGTGTTTCCGCTGGGCACCGACCGATTCGGCCGTGATCTGTTGGCTCGGCTGCTTCACGGCAGCCGCATTTCGCTGCTGGTCGCGTTCACGGCGGCTGTCCTGGCGAGCTTGCTGGGCGTCGTCATCGGAAGCGCTGCGGCCCTGGGGGCGCGCTTCCTCGATGCCGTACTCATGCGACTCACCGATGCCTTCATCGCGTTCCCGAGCCTGTTCCTGCTGCTGGCGTTGACTTCCCTCTTGAACGCGGGTCCGTTCATGGTGGTCGCGGTTCTCGGCGCAACCAGTTGGATGACCGTCGCGCGGCTCGTTCGCGCGGAGATCTTGCGGCTCAAGAACACCGAGATGGCGCTGGCCGCGACCGCAAGCGGCGCCAGCAAGATACGCCTGTGGTCGAAGCATCTGTTGCCCAACGCCCTGGCGCCGGTCTTCGTAGCCACCACCTTGCGAATCGGCGACGTGTTACTGCTCGAAGCGGCGCTCTCCTTTCTCGGCTTCGGCGTTCAACCCCCGAGGCCGACCTGGGGCAACATGATCGCGGACGGTGCGCCCGACCTCGCCACGGCCTGGTGGACATCTACCCTCCCCGGTCTGGCTATCGTGATCACCGTGATCGCGTTCAACCTCGTCGGAGACGGGCTGCGCCACCGGCTGCGCCGCCGGCGAACGACCGCCCTTTGATGCTCGCGGCGGATTTCGACTACCAGCTGCCCGGCAGCCTGATCGCGCAGACGCCGGTCGCGCGCGGCGACAGCCGCCTGCTGACTCTGCCCAGGAATGGACCGATCGGGCATGGCGAGATCGCCGACCTACCGGCGCTCCTCGAATCCGGCGACCTTCTGGTAGTCAACAACACCCGGGTGATCCCGGCCAGGCTGTACGGCCGCCGGAGCGGCGGCGGTCGCTCCGAGATCCTCCTGGTCGAGCCGCTTCGCCCGGGTCAGAAGGTGGAGGATGCGACCGAGTGGGTTTGTCTCGGCCGGCCCCGCAAGCGGATGCGACCGGGCACGTCGTTGCGGTTCGGCGACGCGCTGGACGCGGACGTCCTCGACCACCTCGAGCCGGACCGACTAGTGGTGCGCTTCTCGGCCCCACCGGCCGGCCAGCTCGACCGGATCGGCCACGTCCCGCTCCCGCCCTACATCGCCCGGGCCGATTCGCCGGAAGACCGCGAGCGCTACCAGACCGTCTACGCGAAAGTGCCAGGCGCCGTCGCCGCGCCCACCGCGGGACTGCACTTCGACCGGAGATTACTCGAGAGGATCCACTCGATAGGCGTCGAGCTCGCCACAATCACGCTTCACGTCGGCCCGGGAACGTTCCGTCCCGTGACCACCGACGATCTCGAGGACCACCACATGGAGTACGAGCGCTTCGCGATCGATACCGAAGCGGCGAACGCGATCACCGCAACGCGTGAGCGCGGCGGGCGGGTGGTCGCCGTTGGAACGACGGTGGTCAGGGCGCTCGAGGCGGCAGCCCTCGCCCAGCCCGGCGGTCGAGTGGTCCCGTGCGCCGGCTCCACCGAGCTCTTCATCAGGCCGGGATTCGAGTTTCGCGTCGTCGATCGCCTACTCACGAACTTCCACCTCCCACGGTCCACCCTCTTGGTTCTCGTCTGCGCCTTCTCCGGACGCCGGCGGGTTCTGGCCGCCTACGAGCAAGCCGTTGCCGCCGGATACCGGTTCTACTCCTACGGCGATGCCATGCTCCTCGACCGCGCAGCGGCAGCCCGATCGGGCTAGTTGCGAAAAACGCGCCGCAGGCTGACGGGGACCAGAAAGAAGACCACCAGGATCGCGGTGGCGTAGATCGGAACCATCGGAAACTCGAACCGCATCTGCGCCGGCGCCAACGACCAGAGCAGAAAGAGAACGCCGCCCGGAGCAAAGAGGTTCAGAAAAAACAGACGCCGTCGGGTCTGGCGAGGGAATCGCTCGATGGCCGCTCTCTTCAGCCGCCGCGCGCGGCTCACTTCGACATTGCCCAGCAGCCACCCTCCACTCGCGGCCAGGCCGTAGAGGTGGTAGAGGTTCAGCCTGAGATAGCCGGAAAGCGGATAACCGGCAAGCGCGTGTCCTATGAAGACGATCCAGCAGAAGAGGAAAAACAGCAGCATCCCGAGCTCGCCTCGCGCCCAGTCACCGACCGGTCCGCCGAATCGACTCTCGGTGTCTCCGACTTTAAGCCGCACGAGTCCGCCAGGCGCGGCTAGTCTTCCTGCTGTATGAACTCTTCGTAGGCCTCCGCCGACATGAGACCTTCGACCTCGGCAGCCGAAGCCGGCCGGAGCCTGAACAGCCAGCCCGCGCCGTGCGGATCTTCATTCACCCTCTCGGGAGCTTCGACGAGCTCCTCGTTGACGGCGACTACCTCTCCGGCGATCGGCGTGTACACCTCGGCCACCGCCTTGACCGACTCGATCGTTCCGACCTCATCGTTGGCTTGGAAGCTCGAGCCCACCTCCGGAGCCTCGACGTAGACGACATCTCCCAACTCGCCCTGAGCGAAGTCAGTGATACCTATGACCAACTCGCCTTCCTCGCGCCTGACCCACTCGTGATCTTTCGAGTATTTGTAATCGCTCGGATACATCTCAACCTCCCGTGATAGTCGTCAGACGTTCTTTCTCTTGTAGAACGGCAGCTTCACTTGAATCGCAGACAGACGGCGACCTCTGACCTCGACCTCGATCTCACGACCCACCTTGGCCGCCGTGGGTGGAACGTAGGCCATGCCGATCGCCTTCTCCAGTGTCGGGCTGAAGGTGCCGCTGGTCACCGAGCCCGCCGGCGCACCGTCAACCAGCACGGCACAGGCGTCTCGAGCAATGCCGCGCCCGGCGATCTCGAAGCCAATCAGCTTGCGAACCGGACCGGTCGACTTGATCTCGACCAGAGCCTCTCTGCCTACGAACTCCCCCTTTTTGAGCTTGATCGTCCAGGCCAGGCGTGCCTCGTACGGATTGGTCGCGGCGTCGATCTCGTGCCCGTAGAGAGCCATGGCGGCCTCGGTGCGCAACGTGTCGCGCGCCCCCAATCCAGCGGCAACCAGGCCGCCACCGGCCGACATCAGGTCCCGCCAGATCCCGCAAGCGTGCTCCGGATCGACGTAGAGCTCGAAACCGTCTTCGCCCGTGTAACCGGTCCGCGACACCAGCGCTTCGCGCCCGCCGACGTCTGTCCGCAGGCAACGGTAGTACCCGAGGTTTGCGAGCGGCGCGTCACAAAGGCCGGCGAGAATCGATTGCGCGTTCGGGCCCTGAAGGGCCAGCAACGCGAACGAGTCGGTCACGTCTTCAATCTCGACCTCGGCGCCCCCGAACTGCGCCGCGGCCAACGCCCGCAGATGGCCGAGGTCCTTCGCCGTGTTGGCCGCGTTGACCACCAGCAAGTACTCTTCGACGCCGAGCCTGTACACCAGCAGGTCGTCGATGTAGGTCCCCCGGTCGGTGAGCAGCGAAGTATAGTGAACCTCGCCGATTTCGAGCGCGACGACGTCGTTGGGTGTCGCATACTGGAGAAATGACACGGCGTCGCCTCCGGTGACCCTGAACTCCCCCATATGCGAGACATCGAAGAGTCCGGCCGCGGAGCGTACCGCCCGGTGCTCGTCGATCACGCCCTGGTAGCGAACCGGCATCCGCCAGCCCGCGAATTCGACCATCTTGGCGCCCGCGGCTTCATGCTCGGCTTCGAGCGGGGATCGTCTCGGTGAATCTTCGTTCGCCATCGCCAGAACGCGCAAGCTTGGAGGCGCGAACTATAGCAAGGTTGCAAAGGCCGTCTGCCGGCGAGCCTAAGTTCTTGCTCCACAAAAAGTTAGACAGCCGCGGGATTCGCTTGTGGAAAAGCATCCGGCCAACGACCCGAGCCTCACCGGCCGGAATGGAAGAACGAACTAAACGCATTGTTTTCAGTTATTTAGCTGAATTGCACAATCCCTTGTTCAATCTGCTTGCCCGTGCACCGATCGTTTCTTTGCGGCCGCTTTCCACAGCCCTTTCCACCGTGTTTTCCACAGTTTCTGTGGAAAGATCTGGCCTCTCTTCGCATCCCCTTACGGATGCTAGGCTTACCGGCCCGTGTCTTCGCGCTTCCTTCAGCACCAAGACCCGCGCGGACCGCTCGCGGCGGTACCCGGCCTGTTTGTGACGCTCCTTGCCGGCCTCGCATCGGCTCTCGCCCTGGTCCCTGCCGCACTGTTCGCGGCCGGCCCTGGCGCCACCACCGTCTTTCGGGACGCCGCCGACGAGGCCGGCCTCACGTTCCGGCACTTCAACGGCATGATCGGCTCCTTCTACTTCCCCGAGATGACCGGTCAGGGCGGAGCGCTCTTCGACTTCGACGGGGACGGCGACCTGGACGTCTACTTCCGGCAAGGGACGCTGCTCGGGCAGGGCGACACTCCCGACCAAGCGCTCTTCCCCATCGCCGGGCCGCTTGGAGACCGCCTCTACCGGAACGACACGAGCTTCGAGAATGGTGCCGTGGGCAATCGGTTCGTGGACGTGTCCGCGAGCGCCGGCCTCCGGGAAACCGGCTACGGCATGGGTATGGCCGTCGGCGACTACGACGGCGACGGCCATCTGGACGTCTACTTGACCAACTACGACGACAACCAGATGTGGCGCAGCCGGGGCGACGGCTCGTTCGAGAACGTCACTGCGAAGACCGGCACGGGCGAAAGCCGATGGAGCACGAGCTCTACCTTCCTCGACCTCGACGACGACGGCGACCTGGATCTTTTTTCCGCCAACTACGTGCATTTCGACGTCGACAAGAACCCCACGTGCTTCGCCTCCACTTCCGCCCGCGACTACTGCGGCCCGAGCGCCTTCGCCTCTGAGCCCGACCGGCTCTGGCGCAATCGCGGTGACGGCACTTTCGAGGACGTCTCCGTCGAGTCGGGTATCGCGCGGGTCCGCGGCGCCGGGCTTGGAGTGATCTCCGGCGACTTCAACAGCGACGGCAAACCGGATCTCTACGTCGCCAACGACGGCGAGGCCAATCATCTATGGCTGAATCGCGGCAAGGGTGTTTTCGTCGACGACGCGTTGTTTTCTGGAACCGCCTTCAACCGGCACGGTTCACCGGAGGCGAGCATGGGGCTCGCCTCGGCGGACTTCGACGGCGACGGCAGAGAGGACCTTTTCCTGACCCACCTCGCCCAGGAGTCGAACACGTTCTATCGCAGCCTTGGCGACGGGCTCTTCGAAGACCGTAGCCGTGAAACCCAGCTGGCCGCTCCGAGCATGCCTTACACCAGCTTCGGTGTCGCCCCGGTCGACTTCGACAACGACGGCTGGCCGGACCTGGCGGTCGCCAACGGGGCCGTGCGGATTCTCCTCGACCTCGCTTCTTCCGGAGATCGCTACCCCCTGGAGCAGCCGAACCAGCTCTTTCGAAATCGCGGCGACGGCTCGTTCGAGGAGGTGACCGGCCGAGCCGGCTCGGGCTTCACCGACGCCGAGGTCAGCCGGGGCCTGGCGAGCGGCGACCTCGACCAGGACGGCGCGGTCGACCTCGTGATCTTCAACAACAACGGCCCCGTGCGCCTGCTGATGAACCAGGCCGCCCGAGGCGCGAGTTGGCTCGGCGTCGCGGGCCTGAGCACTGGCACCAACTTGAAGGTGATCACCCGATCCGGGCGCGGCCTTGCTCGCGGTGTACGGACTGACGGCAGCTACTGCTCCTCCTCCGATTCAAGGCTCGTCGTCGGGCTCGGCGGCGAGCGGCCCGTGGAGCTGCACGTCGGGCGGCGAGGCCGCCCGATTCGTATTTACGATCCGCCGGTCGACGTCTATCTGGTCATCGCCCGATAGTCACGCGCAATCGCGCCGGGTCCAGGTAGCTTCGAGCCGTCGCCAACACCTCGTCTTCGGTCACCCCATTCCATCGTTCGGCAACCCACTCGGGGTCTTCCAGCGGCAGGGCGTTGAGCTCGGCCTGAGCCATGAGAGTCGCCCATTGACGGGCGGTTTCCCGCGCAAACGGCTCTCGGCCCAAAAGGTAGGCGCGGGCTTCACTCAACTCGGTCGCGGTCACGCCGTTCTCGACGAGTGACGCCAGCTCGTCGCTCACCGCGGCGCCGACGTCCTCTGCCCGCTCGGGCGATGTCCCCACCGCGACGCTCGAGCAGCCGCGTCCGCGGCCCGCGCCGCTGACCGTCGAGACCCGGCAGCTGTAGGCCAGTCCTTCGCGCTCCCGGACTCGATGAGGTATCCGCCCGTTGAGCCCGCCCCCGGCTCCCAGGACGACGGCAACTAGAGCCAGGGGCCAGTAGGCCGGATCCGCCCTGGAAACGGTCACTGCGCCGCCGAACCAATGGGCCTGGCCGGCCTCCTCGAGCTCTACCCTTTGGAGATCGCCCGCCTCGAGTACGCCGCCAGCGGTTTCGGCCGCGCCGAGACTCGGGTTCGGGAGGTCACCGAAGAGCTCGAGGGCTCTGCGCCCGGCTTCGATCTCGTCCACATCCCCTGCCACCGACACGATGACCCCTCGAGCCAGGCATCCGGCGTGAAAGCGGCGGCACTGCTCGCCGGTCAGACGCTCGAGGCTCTCGGGGCTCCCCTGGAGCGGCCTTCCGCGGGCGTTCGGGCCATAGAGCTGGCGGGCAAAGGCCCACGAGGTTCTGACGTCGGGATGATCGGCGAGCTGTTCGAGATCGGCCGCAGTCTGCCGCGCTACCCAGCGACACCGGTCCTCGGGGAAGGTCGAGGAGCGAATCAGCTCGGCGGCCCATTCCAATGCCAGGCTCCAGTCGTCGGCTAGAGCATCCACGGCTACCCCTTGCGCTTCGTACCCGGCATCGGCCGCCACCGACATGCCGCGGGTCTCGGCTTCGTCGGCGATCCGACGCCAGTCGCGCTCGCGGGTTCCCTCGACCAGAAGCCGACCACTGACCCAGGCCAGCCCCGGCGCCGCCTCCGCGGTGCTGCCTCCTGGCAGCCAGACTCGAATCGACGCCACCGGCGCGCCTTCGACTCGACGGATGCGAATTGAAGCCATTCAGCTCGCCTCCGCCCGCGACCAACCGATGACGCCGGCAGGCTCGCCGACTCCGCTGGGCAGATAGCGCTCGGCCACCGCGAGCAGCGCCTCGCGATCGCATTCGAGTATCCCGCGCAGGTGAGCCTTCGGATAGCCCGGGCTCAACGCGGCCTCGGCCTGGCCCACCATCAGAGCCTGGTAGTGAATCCTCTCGAGCCCGAAGACCCAGTCGGAGAGAAGGAGGCGTCGAGCGCGGGTGATCTCTTCGGCGGTCGGTGGCTGTCGGCTGAGATCGGCGAGACCCGACAGCACCGCGTCTTCGACCGCCTCGAGCTCGACTCCCGGGAGCACCTCGGCACTGATCATCGTGAGTCCCGGGCCGGCCATCTCGGTCAGCTCCGCCGACATCGAGCTACACAGCTCGCCTTCGTCGACCAGACCGCGATAGAGGCGGCTGGAGCGGCCGCCTCCGAGAATCGTCACAAGCAAGCGCCAGACCGGGTAGTCCCGGTGCTCGGCGGAAGGCGCGGGAAGCGTCAGGAGCATCCTCGGCAGGCTCCCTCTAGCCTGCCGCACGCGCGCCAGAGCTTGCGGGGGAGCGAACGTCGGCGGCCAGGTCTCTCGGATGCCACCCGCGGCGCGGAGGCGGCCGAGTCGCGATTCGACCGCCTCGAGAACACCGGCGCCAAGGTCGCCGGCCACCACCAGCACCGCATTGTCCGGGCGGTAGTGCCGCCGGTAGAAGCTCTCGAGCGCCGGCCGATCGATGGCGCTCACGGTTTCCCTTGCTCCCAAAATCGGCCGGCCGTATGGGAACTCGCCGTAGTAGCGCGCCGTGGTCTCGAGCTCGAGAGCATCCCAGGGATCGTCCTCGTACATCGCGATCTCTTCGAGGATCACCTGGCGCTCGCGCTCGATCTCGGCCTCATCCAGCACCAACGACTCCATCCGATCGGCTTCGATGTCGAGCGCTGTCGTCCAATGTTCCGCGGCGAAGCCGAAGTAGTAGGCGGTGACGTCGTGGCTGGTGAAAGCGTTGTTCTCGCCGCCCAGCGATTGGGTCAAGCGGTCGATCTCGCCCATCGGATAGCGGGCGCTGCCCTTGAACATCATGTGCTCGAGGAAATGGGCGATCCCGTTCTGACCGGCCTCCTCGTCGCGGCAGCCGACTCGGTACCAGAGCGAGGCGACCACGATCGGCGCCTGGCTGCCGCGCAGCAGCCGCACCTCGAGACCATTGTCGAGCCGATGGCTCTCGACGCCACGTAGCGGACCCAACCAGCCGCCGACACCGGCGCGGGAGAGATCAGCCGCCACTATCGAACGCACCCAGGCCCAGGCCTTCGAGCGAGTACGGCACCAGCTCCTGGCGCGGATAGACGTGACGGCTGTGCTCCGTGAACCGGTCGAGGGTGTCTTCCCACCGCAGCACGGAGACCCGGATCAACTCCGAGTCGAGCTCGATCCAGGAGCAGGTGTTCTTGTCCTTCTCGCTCCCTCGACCGCGATCCGAGGTCGTCGTCCCGGAGTGCACGATCACCACCGGAGGCCTGCCCTTGGGGTAGAACTCCTCGGAGTTGGCGATGAAGGACTGGTGCTTGTGACCCGAAAGGATGAGATCGACACCGGCGCTCGAAAAAAGATCGACCGCCTCGAACGCGTTGCGCAGCACACGCTGGGTGCCGAATCGAGGCGGTGGTACCAGATGATGGTGCGCGACCACGACCTTGAACACCCGCTCGGGCGTGGCTGCCAGGAGCTCGGCAACATCGGTGAGCCGCGACAGCGTGATCTGACCCTCGATGAACGTCCAGTTGTACGCCGTGTTGATTCCGACCACCAACATCTCTTCATCGCGAAACACCGGCTCGAGGTTTTCGGCGAAGTGGCTCCGGTAGGCACCGAACGGGTTCAAAACCCGTTCCCAGACACGCCAGAGGGGCACGTCGTGATTGCCGGGCACGGTGATCGTCGGCGCCGTGAACCGATTCACGAAGGCCCGTGCTTCACGAAACTGCCCTGGTTTCGCCCGTTGCGTCAGGTCGCCCGAGATCACGACCAGATCCGGGCCTCGCTCTTCGGCCATGGCAACGACGGCGTCCGAGAGCCGCGATCGATGCGGCGGACCGAAATGAACGTCCGAAATGTGGAGAAGCCTGCGCATCTCAGCGGCGGGCCTCGACGCGAGAGCCGTTTGCCGAGAGGCAGGAAAGTCCGACGGCCGCTCGAGGCGCGCGGTCTCGGCCCCGGGCTAGGCGCGGCCGAGGAGCAACGCCGCCCAGTGGGTTGCCGCGCCGCTCGAATGTAAAGGAACTTGCCCCACGGGACACTACAGAACCTTGCGCCCAAAGAACTCGTTGAAGCCGTCGCTGACGGTGTCGCCGACGTACTGGGAAGCGCTGCTCACGAGCTTGCGGCCGCGCGAGCGCCCGAGCAAGTACCCGCCAAGTGCCGCAAGAGCGAGCGACGACTTCGGGTAGCTCCAGACGAGCTGACGCCAGTCGATCTCCTCGGGCAGAATCTCGTCGAGGATCTCGTCCGCGAGCGACAGCGTTTCGCGGTCACCCACGACCGGCAGATCGCCGCGGTTTCTTCGCAGGGTCAGAGCCACCCTCTGGTCAGTCGCGGCGACCGCGGAGGAGCATTCCCAGGATGAAGCCGGCGCCGGCGGCAATCGCGACTGCCTTGCCGGGATTGTGCCGCACGTACTCGTTGACGTCCTCGCTGAGGTGCTGGAAGTCCTTGGTCACCTTGTCGTACCCCTGGCGAGCGGTCTCCCGAGCGTCGTCGTATTTCTCGCGAGCGCCGGCGGACACGCGCTCGGCTTGCTCCTTGACGGTCTGGGTGGCCTTGCCGGCGCCGTGCTTGATGCCGCGGATCTTGGTGTCCACGACCTCGCTGAACTTGTCGCGGGCCGCCTCCAGCCGCTCGGCCGCGTCTACCGGTGCCGCTGGCGGCGCTCCTGTTTCGGTGTTCTCAGCCATTGAATCCTCCATTTCGTTCCGTGACTCAATCTAACACCGATGCAAACCGGTGACCAATCGTTTCTATCCAGCGACACCCAGCAATGCCATGCCGCCGAGCCACTTCTGGTACCACCAAACCAAGACGACGATTAGATAGACCGCCAGGATCGCCAGCAGCACCACCACCGCGACCAGCCCCGCCAGCTTCCACCAGGCCTCGCGGAGCACAGCGGCCAGCGAGTCGGGCTCCTCGAGCAGCAGGAGGTTCTTCTGATGAGCCTTCCAGAACAGATCAAAGAGATTCCCCAGGAGAGGCACCGAGCCCACCACCGCATCGAGCAACGTGTTGGCGATCATCGCCAGAACCACCACCAGCGGCAGGCGGCGCCGCACGGCCATGGCGAGGATCGGCAGCCCGCAGGCGAGGCCCGCGAAGTCGCCCACGACCGGCACCAGCCCCAGGACGACGTCGAGGCCGAAGGTCACCCGGGTGAACGGAATCCGCACAGCGCTGTCGAGCAGGCGCGCCCACTGCCGGATCCAGGAAGGCGTTTCCGCCGGTGATAAGCTCCCACGGTTCGTTTCGGGAGATTCGTCGTTCATGTCCGAAGTCATCTTTTCAGGAGCCTGTGGCACCGTCACCGGGAGCTGCACGCACCTGCGTTGGGGCAAGACCTCGATTCTGGTGGACTGCGGACTCTACCAAGGCGACGATGAGCTCGAGCAGCGCAACTGGCGGCGATTTTCGTTTCGCCCGCATGAGCTCGACGCCGTCATCCTGACTCATGCTCACCTCGATCACACCGGCCTCCTGCCCCGCCTGGTTGCCGAAGGCTTCGAAGGCCCGATCTACTGCACGAAGGCCAGCCGCGGACTGGTGTCGCTGATACTCCAGGACGCCGGCCATCTGCAGGAAGAGCAGGCTCGCTATGCGCGCAAGAAAGGCTACAGCGTCCACAAGAAGCCAAAGCCCCTCTACACCGCCAAAGACGCCGTCAGGACCTTGAAGCTTCTCAAGCCCAGGGTTTTCGATCACGCGCACGACGTCGCGCCCGGCGTGACATTCCGCTATTCCCGCGCCGGTCACCTCTTGGGCGCTGGATCGGTAGAGATCCGCGCCAAAGGCTCCGATGGCAAGCACCGCACCTGGCTGTTCTCGGGTGACGTCGGCCGCTACGGCGTGCCGATTCTCAAGGATCCCGAGCCCGCGTACAGCGCGCCCGACAGCCTGGTTCTCGAATCCACCTACGGTGATCGCGACCACAAGGAGACCAACCCCGAGCGCGAGTTCCGCAAGACCATCAAGAAGGTCTTCCAGCGCGGCGGCACCGTGGTCATCCCGGCCTTCGCCCTGGGACGCACCCAGGAGGTTCTCTATCATCTCGCCGGTCTGGTGGAATCGGGCGATCTCGATCCCAAGGACGTCTTTCTCGACAGTCCCATGGCCATCAAGGCCACCGACCTCTACCGGCAGGCGAAGGACGAGCACGACGAGGAGCTGGCCGAGGCCATCGAGCGGGAGATGAGCGGGCTCGGACCCGACCGCTTCAACCGCTGCCGGAGCGTCGAGCAGTCGAAGGCCCTCAACCGACGGCGCAAGCCGGCGGTGATCGTCGCGGCGAGTGGCATGGCCACCGGAGGCCGCGTGGTGCATCATCTCAAGCGCCTGCTTCCGGACGAGCGAGCCGCAATCGTCTTCGTCGGCTATCAGGCCGGCGGCACCCGCGGTCGGGCCCTGGTCAACGGCGCCCAGACCGTGGCCATTCACCGCGAGACGGTGCGGGTTCGCGCCGAGATCTCGATCCTGCATGGACTTTCGGCGCACGGCGACGGCCCGGAGCTCCAGCGCTGGGTCGAGTCCCTGCCCGGCCGGCCGAAGAGGATCTTCCTCAATCACGGCGAAGATCCGGCCCGCAAGGTGCTCGCTGCCGAGCTCGAGCAGCGTGGCTTCGCGCGACCGGCCCTTCCCTACTCCGGCACGACGGTGAAGTGGTAGGGAACGGGACCGTCACGTAGTAGACTCTTCATCCCCGTGGGGCAGTAGCTCAGTTGGGAGAGCACCACGTTCGCAACGTGGGGGTCGAGGGTTCAAATCCCTTCTGCTCCACCATTCGCAAGTCAAATTGACCTCGTCGATTCCAGTCCTCCCCAGTCTCGCCCTGCTCTTGATCGGCGCCGCGCTGGGTGTGTTGATCGGCTATCTTCTCGGCAGACGGTTCGCGGCGGTGAGCCCGCGCCTCGCCGGCCGTCTCGCGGTCGCCGAAGCGGCCGCCGAGACCGAGAGCCGGCGGCGGCGGGAGCTCGGCAGCGAGCTC
>CALZIK010000099.1 GCA_945787635.1 Thermoanaerobaculia bacterium
CGGCGGGCTCCGGAGCGCGGCGCCTGCGCCGCGACGCGGGCAGCGCTGATCGGCGGCGCCGACTTCTCTTCGAACGTCGGCGTGTCGCACCTACTCGGCCTTCAGGCCAAAGGCACGCACGCGCACGGCCTGGTGCAGGTCTTCATCGCGATGGGGGAGGGCGAGATCGGCGCGTTTCGCGCCTTCGCGGAGGCGTACCCGGATGACTGCCTGCTGCTGGTCGATACGGTGGACACGCTCGCGAGCGGTGTTCCGAACGCGATTCAAGTCTTCGAGGAGCTTCGCCGCCAAGGGCACACGCCGCGCGGCATCCGGCTCGATTCGGGCGATCTCGCATATCTGGCGATCCGTTCGGCCGCGATGCTCGACAGGGCCGGCTTTGCGGACGTCGCGATCACGCTGTCGAGCGGTCTCGATGAGCTCGCGATCTGGCAGATCCTGACCCAGATCGAGGAAGAGGCTCCGACCTACGGAGTCGATCCGGATCATCTGATCAACCGGCTCGTCTACGGCGTCGGCACCCGGCTGGTGACCTCGGGCTCCGACAACCTTGACGGCGTCTTCAAAGCGGCGGCGGTGGAGCTCGAAGGCGGGTGGCAGCCGCTTCTGAAGGTCTCCGAGAGCCCGGCCAAGACGGTCAACCCGGGCGCCAAGAGGGTCTGGCGAGTCTACGATCGCCGCGAGACCGCGACCGTAGATGTTCTCACCCGAGGTTCGGAGGACATCTCGGCATCCGGGCAGCTCGAGCTGCATCATCCGGTTCGCAAAGATCTCCGGCGGACTCTGGCGCGTGAGGACATCTCCAGGGTGGAGCCCCTGCTCGACGAGGCGGTCCGCGACGGCGCGCGCGCTTTCGAGCCACCGTCGATCGAAGACATGCGCGAAAGGCGGCGCCGTGACCTCGAGCACCTCGATCCGGGCGTCAAGCGCCTGGTCAACCCTCACGTCTACCATGTGTCCCTGAGCCGACACCTCTGGGAGCTCAAGGAGGAAATGGTCGGAAAGGCCAAGGCCAATGAGCGAGCTGCGCAAATACCGTAAGCGCGAGCCCTCGGTGGTGACCGCGGTCCAACTCGCGCTCGAGACCGAAGGCTTCACCTATGAAAAGTGGGGCGGAACGCAGACCTGCAAGGCTGGCGACTGGCTGGTGAACAACGGTGGCGAGGTCTACACGATCGATCGGGAGAGCTTCGAGCGCACCTACGAGGCGGTGAGCCCGGGCGTGTTCAGGAAGGTCGCGCCGGTCTGGGCGGAGGTCGCCGCGTCGGACGGCACGATCGAGACCAAGGAAGGATCCACCGAGTACTGCGCCGGCGACTATCTGGTCTTCAACGACGCGCAGCGCTCCGACGGTTACGCTGTGACCGCGGAGAATTTCGAGGCCATGTACGAGCCCGAGGACACGTAGCGCCGCACCGCAACAGGGAGCTCCGTTGAACCGGGCGCCGGAACCCGAAACCAGGTGCAGGAGGACAGGATCGTCCGCCTATCGAGCCAAGGCCGAAGTCAAGCTCCAGAACCAGAGGACTGAGCGTTATAGTCCACTAGCATGAGAGACGAGCGGTCGCACGGCGCACGGCGTCCTGACTATGACGAGTTCGAGGCATCCGAGCTGTTCTGCCCGAAGTGCCGTCAGGCGCAGCCGGTGCGCAGGCGCCTCCTGCTGGTGCTGCCGTCGGGCAACAAGTACGACTACCTCTGCACCCGCTGCGGGAGCTCGGTCGGAGAGAAGGTGGACGACGATACCGATGCCTTCTCGGTGCTGCGGCCGAAGTAGATCATCTGCGCCGGGCTGCTGGGCCTATTACCGGTCCCTTTCCGACAACTCGCACCCGAGTTCGAAATAATTGAGCTTCTTGCCCTTCTTGGGCCTAAAGTCCGTGACGAACCAGGCTGTCACGTCACCGGACTCGAAGCCGTCCGTGAAGATGGCCGCCGCGATGTCCGGCGGCACGGGTATGTTCATGAAGGCGCTGCCAAACTCGTTGGTCTTCAGAGTCCCGTCGGCGACGTCCAGAACTTCGAACGACGAGCTCGAGTGGTCGAGAATGTAGAGAGCGGTCTCCCAAACCGCGCTTGCGCCCTTGATCGGCTTGAATTCGTTGTTCTCGGAAAGCTGGGCGTTGAGCCGGCAGCTGAGTCCCAAGGGCGCGTTCTGGTCGATGTCCTTCGGGACGCGCAGGTCGGCAAGTCCTTGATCGAGCTTCTTGGGTTTCAGGGGCTTCGAGGGATACAAGAACACGGAGCTGAGATGAAAGCGATCATCTGCGCTGCTCACGGCCGAAAGCAGCACCAGGGCCGCCGCGAGGGTGATCGCGTAACGAAGAATAGGTCTCGAGACGATGCGCGTGAGGCTCATGTGGCTTCTCCTAGGATTTCTTGAGTAATCCGCCGAGGCTCCAGATGCCGGAGCCGCGCGCGGTAATGAACAGAAACAAGAACGAGTAGGCTGCCGCGAGCTCGCCGCCGTTCTGAATCGGTAGCGTGCCCTGTGCCTGATGGGCCTTGAAGTAGGCGACCGCCATGAGGCCGCTCGACAGGAAGGCCGCCCAGCCGGTGAAGACGCCGAGGGCGACCGCCAGACCCCCGACAAGCTCGATGGCGCCCGCGAGGCCGATCTGGGAAAAGAGGTCGGCGGTGGCTCCTTCGCCGTCCATTCCTCCGAAGAGTCCGAGTATCTTTCGCGCACCGTGGCAAGAGAATAGAAAGCCCACGACGATGCGCATGAGCGCGTAGGTCTGTTCCCGATACTTGCTGGCGATTCCTTGCATTGGATTCTCCTTGTGTCCGCGGATTCTAGCCTGCGGCTCGACCGCGGCCCGGTATGCTCGGCGGAACTCGGAATCACGGAGGAGCACATGGGTTCTAGACGCAAATTGCTGGCGGCGGGTTTGATCGTGTGGTTTCCTGCGCTTTCGGCATCGCCGGCCGGGTCGGCCGTCTTGGATGCCGAGACCGAGTCATTGTGCGCGGCGGTCGAGGCCCGGGTGGTCGAATGGCGCCGGCACTTTCATCAGTTTCCGGAGCTCGGCAATCGCGAGTTCAAGACCGCCGAGACGGTGGCCAAGCACCTGGAAGGTCTGGGGCTCGAGGTCAAGACCGGCGTGGCGCACACGGGTGTGGTCGGTGTTCTGGTCGGCGGCGAGCCGGGTCCCGTGGTCGCGCTCCGCGCCGACATGGACGGATTGCCGGTGACCGAGCGCAACGATCTGCCCTTCGCTTCGAAGGAGACCACGGTTTACGGCGGACAGGAGGTGGGCGTCATGCACGCCTGCGGCCATGACGCCCACGTGGCGATCCTGATGGGCGCGGCCGAGGTCCTGGCGGCGCTACGCGACGAACTGCCGGGCACGGTCAAATTCCTGTTCCAGCCCGCCGAAGAGGGGCCGCCTCCGGGCGAGGAAGGAGGCGCCGATCTGATGGAGCGCGAGGGGGTCTTGAAGGACCCTGACGTCGATGCGGCGTTCGCGCTTCACATCGACGCGCTGCTCGAGGCCGGGCACATCGGCTACCGCCCGGGTGGCATGTGGGCAAGCGCCGACGACTACAAGATCACGGTTACCGGCAAACAGTCGCACGGAGCGGCTCCGTGGATGGGCGTCGATCCGATCGTGACCTCGGCGCAGATCATCAACGCCCTTCAGACCATCGTCAGCCGGAACCTCAAGCTCACCGAAAGCGCCGCGGTGGTGACCGTCGGAAGCATTCACGGTGGCGTGCGCTCGAACATCGTGCCCGAGAAGGTCGAGATCATCGGCACGATCCGGGCGCTCGATCCCGACGTGCGCCTCGAGATCCACGAGCGGGTACGGACGATAGCCACGCGGGTCGCCGAGAGCATGGGCGCCACGGTCGAGGTCGAGATCCCGATGACGATGTCCTATCCGGTGACCTACAACGACCCGGAGCTGACGGCGCGGATGGTGCCGGTTCTGGAGGAAGCCGCCGGCTCCGGGAACCTCCACTTGATCTCAGCCGACACCGGCGCTGAGGATTTCTCCTTTTTCTCCAGGAAAGTACCGGGGCTCTACTTCACTCTAGGGGGCCGGCCGGCGGATACCGCGCCGGAAACCGCCGCCGACCATCACACGCCGGATTTCCACGTCGACGACAGCCGCCTCGGGGTTGGCGTGCGGGCGATGGTCGGTCTGACCCTCGCGTACCTCGGCTCGGATGGCCGCTAGGGAGGTGCGAGGCTTGCAACAGCGCCGCGGCTGAGCCTCAGCCGAGCCCGAGCGCGTTTCCGAAGTAGACGGCGACGATCAGCACCAGCACCGACAAGGCCAGCAGCTTGGCGAGAAGCGGAGCCGAAAAGCGCAGCCAGGCGCCGTAGGGAATACGGCCGAGAGCCAGGGTGCCCATGACCAGGGCGCTGGTGGGCACCAGCATGTTGCTGAAGCCGTCGCCGAACTGGAAGGCGAGGACGGCGACCTGCTGGGGCACGCCGGTGAGGGTCGCGAGCGGCGACATGATCGGCATGGTGACGAAGGCCTGGCCGCTCCCGGACGGGATGAAGATGTTGCAGATGCTCTGGACGGCGAGCATGCCGACCGCCGAGACCGCCGGACCGGTGCCCTCGAGCAGAGACGCGATCGAGTGAATCACCGTGTCGATGATCTGGCCGTCATTCAAGACGACTTCAATGGCGCGGGCGAATCCGATGATGATCGCCGCGGCAGTCATCTCACTGGCTCCGTGGATGAAGATCCGGCTGGTCTCGACCGCGCCCAGACCGCCGATGACCGCTCCGAGGAGTCCGACGGCCAGGAAAATGGTGAGTAGCTCGACGATGTACCAGCCCGCCGTCGAAGCGCCGATGACGAAGCCGACGATTCCGGCCACAAAGACCGCCAGGACCAGGACCCGGCGACCGGTGAGCCTGATGTCTTCGGGGGCCTCGAAGCCGTCGCTGTAGTCGACGTCGGCCACCAGGCTGGTAGTCGGATCCCGCCGGACCTTGAGCGCATACGAATAGACGTGCTGGAAGCCGACCGCCAGAAAGACGACCAGCAGGCCGAGCCGAAACGGCCAGCCCGAGGTGGGGGCGAGGCCGGCGATGTCCTGGGCGATCAGGACGCCGAAGGGATTGGTGCCGGCGCAGGCCCAACCGATGCCGTAGGGCACCCAGATCATGCCCATCGCGACGATCGCGTCCATCTTCATAGCCAGGCTCATCGCGATCAGGATCGGAATGAGCGTCACGTACTCTTCGCCCATGCCGATCGTCCACGAGCCGAGGCCGAAGAGCACCAGGCAGCCTCCGATCAGGATCCACGGGCTGCCACCGAGCTTGGCGACCGCGGTGTGAAGGAACGCGTCGATGGCTCCGGTCGCCCGGAGGATCGCGATCACGCCACCGACGAGAAAAATCAGAAAAACGATCTCCTGAGCCGCTTCGAGTCCCTTCGGCACCGCGGTGAGGGCGTGCCAGGGCTTCAGAGTGACGGTGTCGGCGCCGCCCACCTCCTGATAGCTGCCGGGAACCACCATCTCGCGCGAGGGGTTCTTCGGATACGGCTCGCGCTCGAACTTGCCCTGCGGGACGACGTAGGTGAGCAGCTGCGCGACGATGACAATCGAGAAAATCAGGACGAGCGAGTCGATCGTCCAGCGCTTTGTCTTGGTCATGGATCTCGGGATTCTAGCCGATCCCACTGTCACGCTCTTCACAGACGAAGCGGCACCCAGGGGCTACCATCGGATCGAGCCGTTGAACCCTGAGAGGGTACCGCCTGAAAGGTCTTCAAAAATGACGAACGCCGACTTTCTCGACAACCTCGATTTGTTTCAGGAGCTGCCGACCGACCTGCGCCGTCTGGTGTCGGAACTGTTCGGAGAAGAGCACTTTGAAGATGACCAGATCGTGTTCCGGGCCGGCGATCCGTCGAGGCATCTCTACGTGGTGCGCACCGGAGCCGTAGTGTTGTTCTCGGACCGCGTCGGCGAGGTCGTGGCCCTAAAAGCCAGGGTCGAGACCGGCAGCGTCTTCGGCGAGGTCGGCGTGCTAGAGGGCGCCGGGCGGACACTCTCGGCCAGAGCCTCCGGGCCGACGACCCTGCTGGTACTCGATGGCCGCAGCCTGCTCGAGCTGGCCGGAGCCTACGACGGTCTGGCATTGCGCCTGTCGAAGGTTGCCCTTCGCTACTCCTTCGAGAATCACTCGTCGAGAATCGAGCTCGCGAGGCGCAGGGAGGCCAGGATCCGGGTCGGGGCGCAGATCGAGCTACGGATCGAGCGCCGCGAGCCCGTGACGGCGACTCTGGAGAACCTTTCCCTAGGCGGCGCCTGCCTTGCCGGACTGCCCGAGAACTGGAGCCCCGACCAGGCCTCGCGTGTGTCGCTGGCGATAGACCGGGAAACTGCCCTGGTCAGCGTCCGGGCGCGGGTCGCCTGGCGGAAGAACGATCGGATCGGCATCGCCTTCACGGAGACCTTCGACGATCATGAGATGCGGGTGGCGAACGCTTTGCACCGCCTGACCGGTCTGGTTCTGTCGGTTCCCGCCTGAGCGCCACGAGCGAACGATCCGTGTGGACCGCGCCCCCTAGGGCGCGGTGACGTCGTAGCAGAACAGGCTGTCCTGCTCGCGCAGATAGAGCTTGCCACCGGCGATCACCGGATGCGGCCAGCTCGGCTTGCTGACCTCCGGGATCTCGAAACTGCCGTGCTCCCTGTAGCCGTCGCCGGTGGCCTCGACCAGGATCATGCGACCGTCCTGATAGCGAAAGTAGATGCGACCGTCGGCGTAGCTGATCGCTGCCGAGCTCTTGCCCTGGTTGCGCTCCGGGCCCCAGGCGACGTCTCCGGTCTCGAGCTTGACGGCGATCGGGAAGCCCTTATTGTGCCCGGTTCCCGTGAATACGTAGCCTCGGTCGATGATCATCCCGCCGTGATGGTTCTGGAAGGTGTCGGCCTCGAGGAAGTAGACTTCCTCGGCCTTCACTCCGCCCTCGCCATCGGGCTGCAATCGAATCAGGGCGGCGCCGGTGCCGTAGCCGCTCGAAGCGAAGACGTAGTCACCGTGAACCAGCGGGGTCGGGATGTTGGCGATGTCGTTGGCGACCTTGTTATAGCCCCAGAGAAACTTGCCGGTCTCGGCCTCGACGCCGATTACGCCGCGGCCGATCAACTGAACGTACTGCTTGACGCCCCCGCCGTTGGAGATGACGATCGAGGAATACCCGGCGCCGTAGGCTCCCTGCGAGCCCAACCGCCTGATCCGGGCTCGCCAGATCTCCTCGCCGTCTGCCTTGTCGAGCGCCACCAGCGCGGCATCGGAGACGCCGGGAGTGACGATCAGCCGATCGCCGTCGACCAAGGGCGATTCCGCGTACTTCCAGTCGGTGCTGCCCATGGCCTGCATGATGTAGCTGCCGAAGTCCTTGGAGAGGCTCCTACGCCAGGCCTCCTTGCCGCTCGCGGCTTCCATCGCGATGACGTCGCCTTCCGTATTGACCACGTAGATACGCTCGCCGTCAACTGTGGGCGTTGAGCGCGGGCCGAGGTAGTCGTCGTTCCAGGTCGGACCTATCCTGGTCTTCCAGAGGAGCTTGCCGTCGGCCTCGGCGAGGGCCATCGCATATTGACCGTCGTCGAGGTCACCGAGCGTGAAGATCCGCCCGCCGGCCACAGATACGCTCGAAAAGCCCCCTCCCAGGCCAGTGGCTCGCCAAGCCAGGGGCGGTCCGCCCTCGGGCCAGCTCTGTAGAAGACCGGTCTCCGGCGAGCGCCCGTCTCGGTTAGGCCCACGCCACTGCGGCCAGTCGGCGGCCGCGAAAGCGGGCAGAGTGGCGACCGGGCAGAGCGCGAGGATGAAAGCAAGATGGAAGCGTCTCATTCGAGGTCCTTTCGGTTTCGATGTGCTAGTGAGTCTATTACGCTGGTGGCCGGCCGAAGTTCACCGGTTCGCGGGAAGCCCCGGGACCACCGCGCCGTTCTCCGCGAGCGCGGCCCGTACTCTGTCGATCATGCCTTGAAAGTAGGGAATGTCGGCCTCGTTCTCGGCCTTGGCCATCTCGAGAGCCCGCTCCATCTGAAGCAAGGCCTCTTCGAGCTTTCCGGTCCGTTCGAGTCCCTCGCCGAGGCAGGCGTAGGGGTAGGGCCTGTTCGGCCAGCGCGCGACGGCTCGCCGGAGGGGTCCATCCCCAACCACGATCATTGGAGGCAGCGCTCTGCCTCGTGCGAGGCTGTGGACCAGCGCCGCCGTCGTTCGGAAGCTGCCCCGGGCGTCGAGGACGACCAGGAGCGGGAAGGTGCTCTCAGGGGAACCGTCGTACGTGTCGGGCAGGTAGACCCAGAGCTCGCGATCCTCGCCCAGAACCTCGGAATGAAAGGTCCGCTTGAATCCGATGGTCAGATCCGGGTCGGCTGCGGATGCGACGAGCGGAAGAAGGACGGCCACGAGAGCCGCGGAGAGCATTACGACAAAGAGGCGCATACGAGGATCCCCGAGATTCGTTACGCCGGAACGAGCCAATTGTTTAGGGTACAATTGCGAAAATTCAGGGAAGGTGACCGTGCGATGAAGATTCACCAGATACTTTCGGACAAGGGCAGCGAGGCCTGGTCGATCGGCCCTGAGGCGTCGGTGTTCCAGGCGCTTGAACTGATGGCGGAGAAGGAGATCGGAGCCCTTCTGGTGATCCAAGACGACCGCCTTATCGGCATCTTGAGCGAGCGCGACTATGCGCGCAAGGTGATTCTCTCGGGGAGAGGCTCGCGCGACACCAAGGTCCGCGACATCATGAGCGCGGAGCCCTGCTGCATTCGACCTGACCAGACAATTGACGACGCCATGGCGCTGATGACCAACAAACGCATCAGGCACCTGCCCGTCCTCGACGATGGGAAACTCTCCGGGATCATCACCATTGGCGACGTGGTCAAGGCCAAGATCGCGGACCAGGAGTTCGTGATTCAGCAACTCGAGAACTACATCACGAGCTGATCTTGGCCCGACACGCAGGTGAACCGCTACTGCGCAACGGCTTTCTCGACTTTGGTCGGAGGGTCGACTACCCGAAAGGGTGTACCGGAGCATGGTCGTCTTTGGTTAGCTAGCGGCTGAAGGAGGAGCCTCATGGACGTGGTGGCCAGGGACAACGCGCTCGAGATCCGGGGCAATCTGGCGACTGCCTACGACGACGTTCTGACTGCCGAGGCGTTGCGCGCCATTGGTGCCTTGGCGCCCCTGAACCGCGATCGCGCGGCCCTCATGCGAGAGCGCATGGCGCGTCGTGAAGAGAGATTCCACAGCCGGCGCCCGATCGGGTTCCTCGACCCGGAGACTCTGATACCCCGCTGCCGGCTGCGGGTCGGGGACGCGCGCGAGGGACGCTTCGTGGGTGGCGCGATCCCCCGCGATCTCCGGCGCCAGTGGATCCAGGGCACCGGTCCTGCTACGAAACCGCACGCTCCGCTCGAGAGCTCGATCCGCAACGTTGCCTACGCCCTATTGTCGGGAGCGGACGGCTGGATGTTCGACGGCGAGGACGCGCTCGGTCAGGTCGGGGCCATGTCGCTCGACAACCAGAGGAACCTCAAGCTGGCCTTTTCGGGCTCTCGGGTCTTTCTCGAAGCCGCGGAAGAGGTCGCCGCAGAGATCAATCGCTGGTCAAAGGAGTTCTTCGAGAGGCCTCTCGTGGAGGACTGGATGAAGCAGCTCGAGCGCACCACCCGGATCTTCCGGCCCCGCGGTCTGCACCTCGACGACAGGCACGTGAGGGGAGCGGATGGCATGGGGTTTTCGGCTTCGATCGTCGACCTGGCCCTATACGTGGTCAACAACTACCGGATCCTGAAGGGCGCCGGCGCCTCGATCGTGCTCTACCTGCCGAAGATTCAAACGGCGGAAGAGGCGGCTCTGTGGAACGATCTGCTGTCCGAGCTCGAAGGGCATCTCGAGATGCCGGAAGGCGAGATCAAGGCCTACGTTCTCGTCGAGCAGCTCGAGGCGGCGTTCCAGCTGATGGAGATCCGCGCCGCTCTGGGCCGGCACTTCGTCGGTTTCAACACCGGCCGCTGGGACTACATCAACAGCGTCGCCGACGCGATGGCCTGGCACGGGGACTTCGTCAACCCCAACATCGACGCGATCTCGATGACCTACGGCTACATGAGAAGCTACGAGGATCGGGTTCGGCGCGCGGTCAACACGCCGGACAAAGACGGCGGCTTCGCCCTCTGGCAGGGCGGCATGGAGCCCAACATCCCGGTGGGTTCGGCCGCCGGCGTGGCGAGCGGCATGGAGCGGGCGGTCGCGGGCGCCGAGTATTGTTCGCGGCGCCGGCTCGAGTAGAAAGAGACCGTCGGCGTCGGCATCGGAGTACTCGAGCGCCGGGAACGACCGTCCGACCTGGTTGTCTTCACCC
>CALZIK010000100.1 GCA_945787635.1 Thermoanaerobaculia bacterium
CGCCACCGCGAGGTCCAGCGCTTCGATCGCCGAAACTCCGGACGACCTCTCGGCGGCCGGCCGCGCCGCCAGCCAGACGCCCCGGTCGAGCGCCCCCGGAAGCACCCAGCCTTCGCTGTAGTCGATGTGGGCGCCGAGAAGATTGGCCCGGCCGGGCGCACGCACCAGCCATTCCGGTTCTCCGCCGAACCTGCGGCGGAACCCCTCCAGCACGCGCTCGCGCGTCGCCTCCGGCGTCTGCTTCATGAGAGCCATAGAATACTCTGCGGCTCGATCATGCAGCGCGGTGTTTCAAGCGGCGTCGTCCGCGGTCTCGAAACGGTATGCGCTCTCCTGTTGGCGATCCTCACCGCGATCGCGGCGGTCGAGCTCTTCGCGTGGGGCTTGTGGCAGCGCTCGTTCGCGGCTCTCGAAGAGATCCAGGGAATCCTGGTCGTCTGGTTCGGGCTCCTTGCGGCGGCGTACTGCCTTGCCGAAGGGCTTCATCTCGCCGTCGATCTGGTGGCCCAACGACTTCCGGCGCGCTGGCAGGGCGCACTCGGACGCGTCCCGGGCGGCGCCTGCGCGGTGTTCGGTCTGCTGCTCGCCGGGCTCGGAGTCGAGCTCGTCCTGGCGGTGGACAACACGCTGCCCGGCACCGGCTGGAGCGCATCGCTTCAGTATCAACCGGCGATTGCCGCCGGCCTTCTGATTACCTATCTCGGCGCGGGCCAGGCGCTTTCCGGCGGCGCCACCAACCGCTCGGCCAATCGAGCTCACCCGCCGACCGCCGGCTGAACGGCGCGCTCTCGTGACCGACCCCGCCATCGCGCTCCTCGTCTTCGGCTGCTTCCTGCTGCTCCTGGCCCTGCGAGTGCCGGTGGCGTTCAGCCTCGGACTGTCCGCGTTCGCCTTCTTCTTCGCCTCGGGCCTTCCGGCGATGTCGGTGGTGCAGAAGATATCCACCCAGATCGCCGAGCCGACCCTGCTGGCGATCCCTTTTTTCATTCTCTGCGGCGAGATCATGAGCGCGGGCGGCATGGCCGGCCGCCTGATCGAGCTGGCCGGCGCGCTGGTGGGCTCTGTTCGCGGCGGCCTGGCGATGGTCAATGTCACGGCGTCGATGTTCTTCGGCGGGATGTCCGGCTCGAGCGTCGCCGACACCGCGGCGATCGGCCCGGTGCTCATCCCGACCATGGCCGAGAACGGATACGACCGGGATTTCTCGGTGGCCGTGACGGTCGCGTCGTCCACGCAGGGCATCATCCTGCCGCCGTCGCACAACGCGATCCTCTACTCCCTAGCCGCGGGCGGAACGGTTTCGATTCAGGCCTTGTTTCTGGCGGGGTACCTGCCCGGCATCCTGGTCGGCCTCGCGCTCATCGCCCTCTCCGCGTGGATCGCACGGCGCCGAAGCTATCCAAAAGGCGAACGCGTGCCGGTGGGCCGGACCCTAGCGATCACCCTCAAAGCACTGCCCGCCCTCGTGACGCCCCTCATCATCATCGTTCCCCTGGTCATGGGCTGGGCTCCCGCGCACCAGTCGGCGGTGATCGCGGTGGTCTGGTCGGTTGTCGTGTCGTCTTTCATCTACCGGTCTCTTCGCCTGCGCGACTACTCCCGGGTGCTTCGCCGAGCCGTTCGCACATCAGGGATGGTGCTCATCCTGATCGGCGCCGCCGCGGCGTTTGGTGAAGCGCTCGTCTACCTGCACGTCCCTCGGCTCCTGGCCGACTGGCTCACCTCGCTGCCGGCGGGCCGAATCGGCCTGCTCCTGCTTCTCAACCTCCTCATTCTGGCTCTGGGCGCGATCATGGACATGGCGGCGCTGATCGTCATCCTGACGCCCATCCTCTTGCCGGTCGCCGAGGGACTCGGGCTTGATCCGGTACAGTTCGGGATCATTTTGCTGCTCAACCTCGGCATCGGTCTCTGCACGCCCCCGGTCGGAAGCACGCTCTTCGTGGGCTGCGCGATCGGTGGAATCTCGATCGAGGCCGCGTCGAGGGCGCTGCTCCCGTTCTACTTCGTGATGATCGCGGTTCTGCTCCTGGTTACGTTCGTTCCCGAGATCTCCCTGTGGCTGCCCGACTGGATCGCGAGGGCCGCCTGAGCGCGCGCGGCTTCCAGGTCGCCAAAGCGGTCGCGGTCTTGGCGTTCGCCGGGCTGTGCTCGGCGTGCTCCGACGAGCGCGCACGGGGCCCCGAGCGCTGGGTGCTCTCGAACGTCCACATCGAGACCTACCCGACGGCGCGCGGGCTCGCAGACCTTGCCGAGCGCGTCGCCGCCGATCCCGCGCTCAGCTCCCGGATGACGATCGATCTCCAACTGGGTGGGGTTCTGGGCAACGAAAAGGAGGCGCTCGAAAAACTGCGGTTCGGCGCGATCCAGATGGCCTGCGTGTCGGCGGCGCCGCTCCAGGAGTTCGCTCCCGTCGCCGGGGTGCTGGCCCTGCCGTTCCTCTTCGAAAGCTCCGAGGAGCTGTTTAGAACCCTGGAGGGCGAGATCGGCGCCGAGATCGTCGAGGGCATCTCCGAGGCGGGTTTCGTCCCACTCGCCTGGTTCGACGCCGGGGAGCGGTCCTTCTACAACCGTACCCGGCCGATCCGTCGGCCCGAGGACCTGCGCGGCCTCAAGATCCGGGTCCAGCGCTCGGAGCTGATGCGGGACATGGTCGAGGCGCTTGGCGCGTCACCCGTGGCTCTCGGTTTCAAGCAGGTCTATACGAGCCTTCACACCGGCGCCATCGACGGCGCCGAGAACAACCTGCCTTCGTACCGCTCCGAGCGCCACTTCGAGGCGGCGGGCTTCTACTCGCTCGATCGCCACGCCATCGTGCCGGATGTGGTGCTGGTTTCAGTGGATCGATGGCGTTCGCTTTCAGGCGAGCAACAGACTCGGCTGCGGGAAGCCGCTGAGGCCTCGGCGCACGCACAACGAGAATACTGGACCGAGTCGAGCCGCGCAGCCGCTCTCGCGGTCACCGAGGCCGGGTGCGAGATCAACGAAGTGGACGACCCCGAGAGCTTCCGCCGTGCCGTCGAGCCGGTTTACGCCGAGCACGCCGGCCGCTTCGGCGACCTGGTCGAGAGAATCAAGGCTGCCGGGCGCCCCTAGGAGCGAACACTAGGCGATCTTGATGTGCCAGGGCTCGTGGCGGACGCCGAACGGGTTCGACTCGGTGTAGCGAATCGCGACGTAGCCCAGATCGATCAGCTTGCGGTACTCGTCGGTCTCGCAGAACGATTCGTCGAAGTTGCCGAGCCCGAACCCGACCTTGCCGAGGTCGAAGTCGCCGCGAGCATGAAACGAGTACCCTGGCGGCGCCAACGATCGCGAAGCCTGCGAAAGATTGCCGCCGCTCTCGACAGCCTTGTCGAGGAACAGTTGGTACTGCTTGGCGATACCCCGCACTCCAGAGGTGAGCACGATGCCGGCGCCGACATCGCGACGGATCCGCTTGAACTTGGCATGCGGCTCGCCTCGAAACAGGTAGTGACCGCTACCCGCGATCTTGACCACGTCTCGCTCGGCCATCTCCGCTGACTGCTTGTGAAGCACCTTCTCACCGAAGAACCCGTACCGCTGCGCATCCGCGTGAAAGATCTCGTCCAGAAAATCGAGCTCGGCGCTCGGGAACTCTCCCACCCTGGGAAAGTTGCGCGCGAATGCGAGCGATCGCTCGAGGGACAGCAGGTTGAAGTTCCCGTGCCCGACCAGATCTTGCACCCGGGTGAATCGCTGGGCCGCCGACACGAGCAGCCCGAGCTGGTCCTCACCAAGCACGAAATCGTCGGTATAGGTCCGATCGAAATCCCGGATCTTGTCGCCCGAGCCCACCCGCACGGCCCCTTCGTCGCGGATTGGATCGAAGGCGATCGGCGGGGGTAGGCCGCGGAGCTTGGCATCCAGCCAATGGCGGAGCTCCCCGTAGGTGCCTGCCGGTCGGACCGACGCACGAGCGCCCACGACGGCCGCCAGGCCCACCGGAATGGCTTTGAGAAACGTCCTTCGATCCACGGGCTAATCCTGCATGGCAGTTGACCGATCGGCTCGGCCGTGTTGATTCTGTACTTAAGTATCACACGAACCGCCCTGACGACTGTGAAGAGCGTCGCAGCCCGGTCCGACCTGATTGGGCTCGGCGCGTAGCTGTTGTAGTGTAATAACGACGCAATCTGCATCAAACATGGCCACGCGATCGCAATCGAACTCACCGGACGCGGCGCGCAGGCGCCGGCGAGCGCTCGCGATCCTCGCAGCGGCGGCCGTCCTTCCCGCGGTTCTTCGCGCCGACGGCTCGCAGCCCGCAACCGGGGTCCTCGACGAGGTGAACGCGATCTGCGAACGAATCGGCGGAAAGTTGGGCAGCGTCTCGACAGCAGAGTGCCGCTCGCGCCCCCTGCAGGCTTCCGGGGGAGTCTCCGTCGAGGGCGCCGTGATTCTGATCGCCGAGTACCCGCCGCTGCCGCCCAAGGAACCTCTCGGGCGGATCCTCCTCCTGGGAGGCATCCACGGTGATGAATACGCCTCGGTGAGCGTCGTTTTCAAGTGGCTGGCCAAGCTCGACCGAAACCACTCCGGGCTGTTTCACTGGCGCATCATCCCACTGCTCAATCCAGACGGATTGCTGCGCGAGAAATCGCAACGGACCAACGCGCGCGGCGTCGATCTCAATCGCAATTTCCCGAGCATGAACTGGCAAGACGAGACCCAGGACTATTGGATCCGACGCACCGGCAAGAACCCCAGGCGCTATCCCGGCCCGGCTCCGCTGAGCGAACCCGAATCCCGCTGGTTCCATGAAGAGATCGGGCGGTTTCGACCCTCGGTGATCGTTTCGGTACACGCCCCGAGCCACGTCGTCGACTACGACGGGCCCAGGGAACCTCCGGAGAAGCTCGGACCGCTATATCTCAACCTGATGGGCACCTATCCGGGCTCGCTGGGTCGATTCGCCGGCGTGCTGATGGGCCTCCCCGTGGTGACGATCGAATTGCCGAGCGCCGGCATCATGCCCAGCCCGGCCGAACAGACGCGGATCTGGAACGATCTCATCCGGTACCTGCGGCTCAACGTTCCCAATCTGCCTCGAATCTGGGGCAGCCCGCCCGAACTGCCGCCAGACAGGCAGTCCGCAAAGTAGCCAAGACCCACTCCGGCAACCTAATGCGTTCGGCCCGGGAATGAAACACCCGTGGTGAGCGTTCTGAAATATGAGGGCATCGGACTAAGATCTGGGCCCGGTTTCAGTCAGAATAGGGATGGTGCGACCACCAACGGTCGGCCTCAGTGGCTGAAAGGGAGAGCTTCGCTTGAATTATCACGACTACTACAAGACCCTCGGGGTCGGCAAAAAGGCTCCACAGGACGAAGTCCAGAAGGCCTACCGGAAGCTCGCCCGCAAGTTCCACCCGGACATCAACAAGGACCCGGAGACCGAATCGAAGTTCAAGGAGATCAACGAGGCCTACGAGGTCCTGAAGGACCCCGAGAAGCGAGCCAAGTACGACCAGTTCGGCTCGGCCTGGAAGCAAGCTCAGCGCACCGGCGCGCCGCCTCCCGGATTTGAAGACATCTTCTCGCAGTTCGGCTTCGGCGCGGGCGGCGCGGGCGGGCCCGGAGGCCAGGGCCGCAATGTCCGATTCGAGTTCGGGGACCTCGGCGGCGGCTCGGCCGGCGGCTTCAGCTCCTTTTTTGAAACCCTTTTCGGGTCCGCGGGCAGCCCCGGCGCGGGATCCGCCTGGGGCGTCAATCCTCAGCAGCGATCCGCGGCCCGCAGCCGGGATCACGAAGCCAAGATTTCGCTTTCGATCGAAGAGGCCGGCCGCGGCGGCAAGCGCCAGATCACCATCACCGATCCCGCCACGAACCGGCAACGGACGCTTCGGGTCTCGATTCCCAAGGGTATCCGCCCCGGGCAGAAGATCCGCTTGGCCGGCCAGGGCGGCCGCGCGCCGGCGGGCGGCGTGAAGGGTGACCTCTATCTCACCGTCGAGATCCTTCCCCACCCGAGCTTCCGCCTGGAGGGCTCGGATCTTCACACGCTCATTCCGGTCGCTCCCTGGGAAGCGGCGCTCGGCGGCCAGGCGACCATACGAACGCTCGACGGCGATGTGACCGTCAAGATCCCGCCCGGCTCCTCCTCCGGCCGCAAGGTCCGCCTTCGAGGCAAGGGATTCCCGGGCAAGAACGGCACCAACGGCGATCTGCTGGGCGAGATTCGCATCATGGTGCCAGCGGTCCTGAGCGATCGCGACCGTGAGCTGTTCGTGCAGCTCGCGGAGGGTTCCGAGTTCAACCCCCGGAGCCAGTAGGAGCGCAGAGAGGAAAGCCGAATTATGGACATGAACAAACTCACCCTCAAAACCCAAGAAGCTATTCAACAAGGGTATGAGGCGGCGACCCGTCTGGGCCACCAGCAGGTTGACGCCGAGCATGTGCTGCTGGCGCTGCTCGAGCAGGACAGTGGGCTGGTGCCCAGGTTGCTACAGAAGATGGACGTTGCCCCGGCCACTCTGGTCACCGAGCTCGAGCGCGAGCTGGCGCGCCAACCCAGCGTCCAGGGCGGCGGCGGCGAAGCCGGCAAGGTCTACGTCACGCCCCGCCTTCAGCAGCTTCTGGTTCGAGCCGCCGACGAGGCCAAGCGCCTCAAAGACGAATACGTATCGGTAGAGCACCTGGTGCTCGCGCTTCTCAAGGAAGGCGGAAAGAGCATCGCCGGCAAGATACTCGCCCACCACGGCGTCGATCGCGACCGGTTCTTGAACACCCTGCGCGAGGTCCGGGGCAGCCAGCGGGTGACCAGTGCGTCACCCGAGCAGGCCTACGAAGCGCTCGACAAGTACGGCGTCGACTTGGTGGCTCAAGCGCGGGCGGGCAAGCTCGACCCAGTCATCGGTCGCGATTCGGAGATCCGCCGGGCGATTCGTATCCTGTCGCGCAAGACCAAGAACAACCCGGTCCTGATCGGCGAGCCGGGGGTCGGCAAGACCGCCATCGTCGAGGGCCTGGCCCAGCGGATCGTGCGCGGTGACGTCCCCGAATGGCTCAAGGACCGGGCGGTCTTCTCGCTCGACATGGGCTCGCTTCTGGCCGGTGCCAAGTACCGCGGCGAATTCGAAGAGCGCCTGAAAGCGGTGCTCAACGAGGTCAAGGAGAGCGACGGCAAGATCCTGCTCTTTATCGACGAGGTGCACAACATCGTCGGCGCCGGCCGAACGGAAGGCTCGACCGATGCCGGCAACCTGCTGAAGCCCATGCTGGCCAGGGGCGAGCTCCACTGCCTCGGCGCGACCACCCTCGACGAGTACCGCAAGTACATCGAAAAGGACGCCGCGCTCGAGCGCCGGTTCCAGCCGGTGCTGGTCGAACCGCCGACGGTTGAAGACACGGTCTCGATCCTGCGCGGCCTGCGCGAGCGATTCGAGGTGCACCATGGCGTCAAGATTCAAGACAACGCCCTGGTCGCCGCCGCGAGGCTGTCGCACCGATACATCACAGACCGATTCCTTCCAGACAAGGCCATCGATCTGATGGACGAAGCCTCGGCGATGATTCGCACGGAGATCGACTCGCTACCTGCGGACCTCGATGAGACCACCCGCCGGGTGATGCAGCTCGAGATCGAGGAGGCGGCCCTCAAGAAAGAAAAGGACAAGGCGAGCAAGGAGCGCCTCGCAGTCCTCAGGCAAGAGCTCGCCAACCTTCGCGAGCAGGCCGACGCGATGAAGGCGCAGTGGCAAAGTGAAAAAGAGGCCATCGAGGAAGTGCGCGGGCTGCGCGGGGAGATCGAGCAGATCCGGCACGAGATCGAGGAGGCCGAGCGCGACTACGATCTCAACCGGGCGGCCGAGCTCAAGCACGGGCGGCTGCCCACTTTGGAGGAAGCGCTCCAGGCCAAGGAGCGCGACCAATCGGAGGCTCATGCCGGCAGGCTCCTGCGCGAGGAGGTCACCGAGGACGAGATCGCGGAGATCGTCGCCCGCTGGACCGGTATTCCGGTCACCCGCCTGGTCGAAGGCGAGCGCGAGAAGCTACTGCGGCTCGATGAGATTCTTCACCGCCGCGTCATCGGCCAGGACGAGGCCGTGCAACTGGTCGCCGACGCGGTGATCCGGGCGCGCTCGGGCATCAAGGACCCGCGGCGGCCGATCGGATCGTTCGTCTTCCTCGGTCCCACCGGGGTGGGCAAGACCGAGCTGGCCAAGACCCTCGCCGAGGCGCTCTTCGACAGCGAGGACAACCTGATCCGGATCGACATGTCCGAGTACATGGAGAGGCACAACGTCTCGCGCCTCATTGGCGCGCCGCCCGGGTACGTCGGCTACGAGGAGGGCGGCCAGCTGACCGAGGCCGTGCGCCGGAAGCCGTACTCCGTGATTCTCTTCGACGAGATCGAGAAGGCGCATAACGACGTCTTCAACGTTCTGCTCCAGATCCTCGACGACGGGCGGGTCACCGACGCACAGGGTCGCACCGTGGACTTCAAGAACACGGTCATCATCATGACTTCCAACATCGGTTCGCAGCATCTGCTCGAAGGCATCGACGAGCACGGCCGGATTCGCGACCGCGCCCGCGACGCCGTGATGTCCGAGATGCGCTCGCACTTCCGCCCCGAGTTCCTCAATCGGATCGACGACATCGTGCTGTTCAAGGCACTGCAGCTCGACGAGATCAAGCAGATCGTCGGCCTGCAGGTCGAGGAGCTGGGGCGGCGGCTGCAAGACAACGGCGCCATCTTGGAGATCACCGAAGCGGCGAGCGAGTTCATCGCCCGGGCCGGCTACGACCCGGTCTACGGCGCCCGGCCGCTCAAGCGCTACCTCCAGCACGAGCTCGAGACCCGGATCGGGCGGGCGATCGTCGCGGGCGAGTTGGTCGAGGGCACCCTGATCCAGGTCGACGTGCGCGATGGAGGGCTGGCGGTGGACCTCCGCTCGACTGGGCTGTCGGCGAGCGCGTAGGGAAGGGACGGGCCGGCCGTGCGCCTCCTTTCCTTCGCACGGAGAAGCGTCTCTCCAGGAGGCACACGGCCGAGGCTGAAGGGGCCGTCGGACCTTTCTCAGGGAGCGAAAGCACACGCAAGGAGGAAGAAAACCCCAAAAAGACGGTCGACAGGGACGGCGACAGCCATGAGGCCTTTACAATCTTAGTGCGACAAGCTCATATTTCGCCGTTTTCTGGAATAAACCGCAAAACCTCAGTGTTGACGACTAAGGAAGCGCCAAAAGGGAGCTTCCGAAACACTCTTCACAATAGGAGGACCACCAAATGACCAAAGCCTATTTGACTCGACGACCCGCTCAACTCTTTGCGGACCCGTTCTTCCGAAGCCTCGACCAGTTCTTCGGTGACGAAGCCTTTGGCGGCGCTCTGGCCGGCCTGGGCTCCGGAAGCGGCAACTGGGCCCCGGCGGTGGACGTCCGCGAGACCGACGACGCCTTCGTCTTCACCGCGGAACTGCCTGGCGTGAACAAGGATGATGTCTCGATCACGATCGAGGACAACGTCCTCACCCTGACCGGTGAGCGCAAGTTCGAAAACGAGGAGACCAAGAACGAGTTCCGGCGGATCGAGCGCTCCTACGGCCGGTTCACCCGCAGCTTCACCCTGCCCCGCGAGGTCGAGACCGACCAGGTGGAGGCGAAGTACGGCGAAGGCCTGCTCACGGTGAGCGTGCCCAAGGCCGAGAAGACCAAGCCGCGCAAGATCGAGATCAGCTGACAATCGGGGACGCCGTCGCTCGGTGTCCCCTCCCGACTGCTTTTGCATGAGCCCGCCCCCCCTGCGGCGGGCTCTCGGTTCTTTGGCCCCTGATCTTCTCACCTCTCGCGGCTGAAGGGCCGACGCGTGCCTCGTACGAGCGAGGTCCGCCGAGCGAGACGAGGCACCGGTGGCCCACTATCGGCGCGTGAACCTCAGATTCGGTCGACAGAGACGTCGACCGCTACAACCTGAACATCAGATTCGGTCGACAGGGACGTCGA
>CALZIK010000101.1 GCA_945787635.1 Thermoanaerobaculia bacterium
GAGGCGCAACCTAGAGATCGGCGACCAGGGCCGGCCAGTAGTAGCGCTTTGGGTGTTACAGGCCACTACTCGGGCAGCTCGTCCTGCACCCAAGTGAATGCGGCCACCGTGGACGGCATGCCCAGAGTACCGGCCGCCAAGGCTACGACCTGCTCGAGCTCGTCCCGGCCGATGCCGAGAGCCAGAGCTTTGCGCACGCCCGAATGGACCGCGCCCTGGCGCATGGCGCCGATCGCGACACCGAGCTTGACCAGCCGCTGCGTCCGCTCGTCGAGCGGCCCGCCCGTGCCTTCTTCGGCAATGAGCTCCCAAGCCTCGGCGAGCTTGGGATAGGTGTGGGTGAAGGCGGTGTATGCCTTGGGGGGCTTGGGGGTCGATGGGTTCATGCAGTCTCCTTTGGTTCGCTTGCAGACACCCATCGTATGCGATGGTTGTACCCGATCGACATCGTCGGTCTACTCTCTTCTTGACAGTCGCCCCTCTCCGATTATTCATTCCGAAAGTGTCGTACCGGCGTGTCTCTTCGCGAGCAAAGAGAGGCTCGCTCCAAGACACACCGGCTCTTCTTCAGGCAGAGGACCGGTCTCAACATAGACTGAGGTGCTGCCCGAGCCTCAAAGCAGGGATTCGATCTTCTCGATCAGTCGAGCTGGGGAAAACGGCTTTTCCAGCACGCCGATCCGGCCGTCCAGGTCTACGACGAGCGCGGCCTCCTTGGCCGTCCCAGAGATCAGGAGAATCGGGACCGCGGGGCGGAGAATGGAGAAACGTGTGGCCAATTCGACCCCCGTCAGCTTCGGCATTGAAACGTCGGACAAGAGAAGTCGAATGCCCCCAGGATGAGCTTCGGCCAGCTCGAGCGCCTCTAGACCGTCTCGCGCGGACAGAACCGTGAAACCGTGAGCCTGGAGCTTTCTCTCGATGAGCCGTCGCACTTCGGCGTCGTCCTCCGCGAGCAGAATGGTATGCGCCTCTCGATCGCGGGCCGCGGCCGGAGCCGGAATCCCGGTTGGAACAGGCTCCGCCACCTCGACGCTGGGGAACGAGACCTTGAACGTCACACCCCCCTCCGGCTCGTTGTACACGGAGATGAAGCCGCTATTCTGCTTAACGGCGCCATAGACTGTCGACAGACCGAGCCCAGTCCCCTTGCCCTCTTCTTTGGTCGTGAAGAAGGGTTCGAACATGTGCTCCATGATCCGCGGCTCTATGCCGGTACCGGTGTCTCGCACCGCCAGCATCGTGTATTCGCCGGGAAGAACACTGTCGTGGTGCAGGACGAATGGCTTCTCGACGATATGGTTGAGCGTGCGCAAGAGGAGTCTGCCCTCGCCCTGCATGGCATCCCTTGCGTTGATGGCGAGGTTGAGGACCACTTGCTCCACCTGGGATTTGTCGATCAGTATGGGCTTGAGGTCCCTAGCGAGGTCGAGGACGAGGTCGACACGGCCGCCGATCAACTGGCTCAGTAAGGGCCGCATTTCCTTAACCACCTGATTCAGATTCACAATCGTGGCGTCGGTGACCTTGCCCCTCGCAAAGGTCAGGAGTTGACGGGTCAGCGAAGCGCCACTCTCGGCCGCCATGCGGATCTCCTGGATATCGGACAGATGGGGCGAACCCTCGTCGAAAGACTGCTCGAGCATTTCGGTGTAGCCGAGGATCGCCGTGAGCAGGTTGTTGAAATCATGCGCGACTCCACAGGCGAGCGTGCCCAGGGCTTCCATCCTCTGCACCCGCCCCCCTTGTTGCTCGAGCTTGCGCCGTTCGCTTATATCGATGATGTGCACATCGATATGCTCAACCTCGCCCTCGACCTCGAGCTTGGCCACCAGGTTCGCCAGCAGCCAGATGGTCGAGCCATCGTGCCGGCTAGCCTCTATCTCGAAGTTCTCGGCGCTGCCGCCTTCGCGGATCAGGATGCCGACCTTTTCTCGAGCCTCCGAGTCAGCGGCTAAGGACCAGAAATCCGTCTCTTTGGCTTTTTCCTCGGAGCTCAACCCGAGAATCCGCAGTGAAACCGGGTTGCACGCCAGAATGCGTCCCGAGGGATCGAGCCTGACGTAGCCGGTGATCTGGTCCATGGCTCGTCTCTTCATCGCTGGTCCCTTGGTGTAATGCAAGGTCACGTCCGGATCAGAAGCCGCCCAGGCAGGTCGCCCATTGATCCTAGCGTCAAGATGGGACCGAGGCAGTGGTGCACTTCACCAGCGGCGGCGCAGTCCAAGACATAACCCCGGGCACCCAAGTAGTAGCGTCGGTCTCCGTACCCGACGTCCTTCAATCACCATGAACATCTCCACCGAGCCTGCCACGCACCGGCCGGTGCAGTAGACTCTCTCTTCGTATCAACAAAGGAGACGTTATGTTTCGAAGGTCAGTACCCCCGAGTGCGACTCTCGTCCTCGCCGTGGCGTTGGCGTTGGCAGTGCCACCAGCACACTCGCAGATCCACGATCCGCGCGCCGTCGGCGCCGAACCCGCTACGGCCACGAGCCCGATCGCGCCGCTGCTCCAGGGCCTGGGCGATCACCACATGGCGGTCACGACCTCGGTGCCGAGATCCCAGGAGTTCTTCGACCAGGGCCTCAGGCTGACCTATGGTTTCAATCACTCGGAGGCATTGCGCGCTTTCAAAGAGTCGGCGCGCCTGGATCCCGACAACGCGATGGCCTACTGGGGCTGGGCGTTGACGCTGGGTCCGAACATCAACCTGCCGATGATCCCGGACGTAGTGCCCCAGGCCTACCGCGCGATCCGCAAAGCGGTCGAGCTGAAGGCCGGAGCGTCGGCCAAGGAGCGCGCCATGATCGAGGCGCTCGCCGAGCGCTACAGCGACGACCCGACCGCCGACCGGGTCGCTCTCGACGCCGCCTACGCCGCCGCCATGGCGGACATCAGCGAGCGCTACCCCGATGATCTCGACATCGCGACGCTCTATGCGGCCGCTCTCATGAACCTGAGTCCCTGGGACTACTGGAACCTGGATGGCAGCCCGAAGGGCAACACCACCGAGATCCTCGACACTCTGCAATCGGTCGTCGATCGCGAGCCTCGCCACGCCGGAGCGCTCCACTACTACATCCACACGGTAGAAGCGCGGCACCCCGATCGCGCTGAACAGCATGCCGACATGCTGGCCGGCCTCATGCCCGGCGCGGGGCACATGGTGCACATGCCGTCTCACATCTACATGCGCGTCGGACGTTTCGCGGACTCTTATGAGGCGAACCGTCTCGCGGTGGAAGCCGACAAAGGCTACATCACCCAATGCCGGGCGCAGGGCCTCTACCCGCTCGCCTACTACCCGCACAACATCCACTTCATGGCCTGGTCGGCCATGGTGCAGGGGCGCCGCCAGGAGGCGATGGCGGCGGCGCGCAAGATCGTCGAGGAGATTCCCGCTGAGCTTTCACCCGACAAGAACACCTGGGGACTCTACGAGATATTCCTGAGCCAACCGATGTTCACCCTGGTGCGCTTCGGGATGTGGGACGAGATGCTCGCCGAGCCCAAGCCCGATGTGGGCTCGCGCTTCATGACCGGCGTCTGGCACTACGGCCGGACCCTGGCCCAGCTTCACACCGGTCAGACCAAGAAGGCGCGCAAGGAGCTTCGCCAGCTGCAGGCTATTCTCAAAGAAGTCTCGGCGGCACCGCATGCCATCGGCTTCGCCGGCTCGGCGAAGCTCCTGACCATCGCCGAAGAGATCGCGGCGGGCGAGCTCGCGGCAAAGAACGGACGCTCGCTCGAAGCGCTGGCCAGGCTCGAGCGCGCGGTTCGTCTCGAAGACGGCCTGCTCTACAACGAGCCTCCCGACTGGTACTTTCCGGTTCGCCACTTCCTCGGGGCGATGCTTCTGGACCTCGGCCGGCCCGAGGAAGCCGAGGTCGTCTACGCCGCCGACCTCCGCAAGAATCCCGAGAACGGCTACTCGCTGTTCGGGCTGCAGCAAGCGCTCACAGCTCAGGGCAAGGCCGACGATGCAGCCGTGGTCTCGAACCGCTTCAAACAGTCGTGGGCATCGGACGGCCACCAGCTGACGAGCTCGAGATTCTGAAGCGGCCGATGGAGGGGATCGAATGATCGACGCCGAACGCATGCTGGGCTCTCTGGTCCGCAACGCTCTCTCCGGCGGAAACCGGCGCGGTCGGGGACGGAAATGGCGTGGTCGAGCCGGACTCGGCCGCTCGTTGCTGGGCGCCGGCGGCAAAGGCGCCCTGGCCATGGGCGCGCTGGGGGTGGCGATCGCCGCCTTCGAGCACCTCACCAAGGAGGGGAAAACGGAGTCGGCGTTCGACAAAGCCGTTCCGCCCCCTCGAAACCCTCCGAACCCGCCGCGCGGCAGCGTCGTCCCACCCCCATTGCCGCGTGCAGCCTCGGTGACGCCTACCGACGCGCCCCCTCCCCCACCCCCACCTTCGATCCCGACCTCGCCCCCGGCAACCGGACGGCAGACCGGCGCGGCCAACGCCGAGGCGCTCTTGCTGGTTCGCGCGATGATCGCCGCCGCCAACGCCGATCATCGAGTCGACGACGAAGAGCGCGAGCGTGTCCTCGAGGCGCTGGAAGCGGCCGGTTTGGGCGTCGAGGAGCGCCGCTTTCTGCTCGCCGAACTGAAATCTCCTCTTGATCCTGCGAGCCTGGCGGCGGAGACCAACTCACCCGAGCTGGCTCGCCAGGTCTATCTGGCCTCTTTGATGGCGATCGAGGTGGATACCCAGGCCGAGCAAGACTACCTGGCGCACCTGGCCGACCGTTTGGGTCTGAGCGAAGCCGACGTCAACGCGATCGAGGACATGCTCACCGACTAGTAGCCCCCGCTCGGGACACCGGCAAGGGGGCTGCGGAGAGACTACGAGCCCCAGCGGTCCTCTAGCTCGCCGGCGATCGCTTCGAGCTGCTCGCGGGTCTTGCCGTCGAAAGACCTGCAGGCGACGTCGCAGAACCCAACCGCCAGCTTCTGCTGGTCGTCGCCGGTCAGCACCCGATCGCCCATTCGAAAGAGGACGTTATCCTCCTTGAAAATGTGCTGCGTCAGCAGCTCGAGATAGTTCTCAGCCGCCGACAGAAAGCGCCCCTCGGCCACTTCGCGGTCCCGATCGCGGTCCTCGAGAGCCGTTGCCATCTCGCGAGTGTAGCCGCGGGCCTGCCGATGCTCTTCGAGCATCACGCCGATCGGACCGCCCTCTTTGGGAATCCCCCGAGCCTCGAGTACCGGAAAGAGCAGATCCTCCTCCTTCGCGTGGTGGCATGCGTCAGCGAACAGACGAAAGAACTCGACCGCGCTGGCCAGAGACTCGGCCTCGAAGGCCTCGCCCCTCCTGGCGCGGCCGATGAGCCGTTCGAGCACGGCCAGCACTCTCTTGATCACCGCGTGCTCACTGGTTAGCTCCGCTGTCGGGGGCATCTGAGGGGTTGGGGTGGTTGATTCGTGCACGGGTGTCCTCCTCACGCAAGACCAGTTGGGAAACATCCTTGAAAGAACATCCCCGCGGCCACCCTACCACACTTGACTAACGAACGTTCGTTAATATAAGTTGGAGTGGATGAAAACCAAGAGCACCCGCCGGCTTCAGCAGCAGCGGCACAAGATTCTTGCGACCGCGGCCCACTTCATCGCCGAGAACGGCTACCACGGCATGACGATGCGGGCGCTGGCCAAGGCCACCGGCAAGAGCCTGGCGACCGCCTACAACTACTTCTCGTCGAAAGAGGAGATTCTCTTCGCCCTCCAGAAAGAGGCCTTCGAAACCTTGATCGGCGCCGCCGAGAACGCGCTCGCCGACGTCCGCCCGCCCAACTCCCGCCTCTATGTCTTCATCCTGAACCATCTCTCCTATTTCACGCTTCACGCCGACGTCATGCGCGTCCTGATCCACGAAGCCGACTCCCTGCCTCCGGCCCGCCGGCGGTCGGTTCGCAAGCTCAAGAAGGCCTACTTCGAGATCGGTCAGGAGGTCATCGCTCAGGTCCTCGTCGACGGTTGCGGCCAGGCCGAAGCGACCGGCCGTCCGCCCCGTGATCCAGACAGCGAGCCCCTCGACAAGGCCGAGCTCGAGCGCATCACCTACAGCATGTTTGGCATGCTCAACTGGATCTATACCTGGTACGACCCCAAGCGCCACGGAGAGGTGGCCGAGTTGGCCCGAACGATGCGCCATCTGATTCTCTGCGGCGCGGTCACGAGCTGCCCCGCCGTCACGGCGCCCGGCGAGCTAGAGCGTCGCCTGACGAAGCTCGAAACGCTGCCTCTCATCAGCGGCGGAGCCGAAGAGCCGGCTGCCGCCGGGAAGGCGAGCTGAATGGCGGACAAGAAGCTCCGGTCGTGGCGGATGGTCGAGCCCGGCAAGCCGCTCGAGCTGCAGGAAAGTGCCCTGCCGGTGCCCGGCCCCGGAGAGATCCTGCTCGAAGTCGCGGCATGCGGGCTGTGCCATACGGACTTCGGGTTCCTCTACGGTGGCGTTCGGCCGAACGCGCCGCTACCGCTCACGCTCGGCCACGAGATCGTCGGTCGGTCGGTGGCTGCTGGCCCGGATCTAGAGAGTGCCCTCGGCACGAGCTTTCTGGTTCCGGCGGTGCTTCCCTGCGGGTCCTGTGAGCTCTGCCGTGGCGGGCGTGGCAACGTCTGCCGCCGCCAGAAGATGCCCGGAAATGATCTCGACGGCGGCTTCGCCTCTCATTTTCTGGGCCCGGCCGAGTTCCTCTGTCCGGTGCCGAACGGAGGCGTACGGCTCGAGCATCTCTCGGTGGCCGCCGACGCGGTGGGCACCGCGTACCAATCCGTGCTGCGCTCGGGAGCCGGCAACGGCGATCTGGCCATTGTCGTGGGCGCCGGCGGCGTCGGCACCTTCGCCGCCCAGACCGCAAGGGTGCTCGGCGCGAGCGTCATCGCGATCGATATCGACAGCGCGCGTCTCGAGGCTCTCTCGAGTCACGTCGATCTGGCGCTCGACGCCGCCAACATGACCGCCAAGGAGATCCGCACCGCGGTCCGCGAGTTCGAGCGGGCCGAGGATACGCGGGCCCACAGCCGCAAGATCTTCGAATGCTCCGGCACCGCCGCCGGGCAGCAGACCGCGTGGTCGCTTCTCACCCACAACGCGACCTTGGCGATCGTGGGTTTCACGATGGACAAGGCCGACCTCAGGCTTTCGAACCTGATGGCTTTCGACGCCACCGCCTTTGGCAACTGGGGCTGCCTGCCCGAGCACTTCCCCACCATCCTGAAGCTCATTGCCGCGGGCGACCTCGAGATCGAGCCGTTCGTCGAGTGCCACCCGATGTCCCGGCTCAACGACCTGATCGCTGAGGAGCAACATCATCGGCGACCGATTCTGATTCCGGATTTCTAGCCAGCCGCTCATTAGGAGGTCTCACATGCCCTGCGCGACCGCGACCGATCTCACTGAAGCAGTACTCAAGAACCACGAGTTGATAGCCGACCTCGACTTCCGACACATCCGTTACGAGCGCCGGCCGCTGCGCCAGCCCGGCGGACAGCCTGCCGAAGGCCTGTTCAACGCCTGGATCATTCTCGACAACCCGCGCCAGCTCAACTCGTACACCACCGACGCGGTCAAGGAGGTGATTCTCGCCTTCCGTCGCGCCTCGATGGCGCGCGACGTCGTGGCGGTGGTATTCACCGCGGTCGGCGACCGCGCCTTCTGCACCGGCGGCAACACCGCGGAGTATGCGGAGATCTACTCCGGTCGACCGCTCGAGTACCGCCAATACATGCGTCTGTTCAACGACATGGTCACCGCGATCCTCGAATGCGACAAGCCGGTGATCAATCGCGTCAACGGCATGCGGCTGGCGGGGGGCCAGGAGATCGGAATGGCTTGCGACTTCACCCTCGCCGCCGATACCGCCGTCTTCGGCCAGGCCGGCCCCAAACACGGCTCTGCGCCCGATGGCGGATCGACCGATTTTCTACCGCTCTACGTCGGCTTCGCGCGCGCGATGGAGTCGTGCACCCTGTGTGAGGTCTGGAGCGCGTACGAAGCAAACCGCTATGGCCTGATCAACGGGCTGGAGCGAGTGCTCAAGGAAAACGGCGAGTTCATCGCCGATCCCCGCGTCGTCACGGAACGCTGGCTCGACGACGAAGGTCAAGTCACCTACGGCAAACTCAAACAGGGCGAAGATCTCGCTCGGGAGACGGCTCGAGCCCGCGCTTGTGAGACTGACTTCTCACGTCTCGACTCGAAGGTCGAGGAGCTGGCCTGGAAACTCGCCCTGACCATGCCCGACTGCACGACCAAGACGATCGAGTCGTTGCGCAAGCACAAGCTCCAGCACTGGCACCGTAACCGTGAGTCCAACCGAGCCTGGCTGGCGCTGAACATGGCGACCGAGGCCAAAGCCGGGTTTCCGGCGTTTCACTTCGGCGAGCGCGGGCAACGCGAGGTCGACTTTCTCGATGTTCGTCGCCGACTCGCCGCCGGCGAGCCCTGGACCGACGAGTTGATCGCCGCCGTGTCGCCGCCGCGAAAGGAGATCACTCGATGAGCCTAGCCATACTACGCAGCGCCGAGATCTGCTCGTTTCGGCTCGGACCGCCACCCGGCAACATCCTCGACCGCGAGCTCTGCGAGGAGCTGACCGAGGCCATTCACCTCCACGGCGCGGATCCCGATCTCAAGGCATTCGTGTTGACCGCGAGCGGCAAGAGCTTCTCGTACGGCGCCAGCGTCGAAGAGCACGTGCGGGGAGAGGTCGAGCGGTTTCTGCCGGCCTTTCACGAGGTGTTCCAGACCCTGATGGCAACCGACGTGCCCGCGGTCGCGGCGGTTCGCGGTCGCTGTCTCGGCGGGGCCTTCGAGCTGGCCGGCTTCTGCCATTTCGTTGTCGCCGAAGAAACCGCCGTGTTCGCCCTGCCCGAGGTGCAACTGGGCGTGTTCCCGCCGCTCGCGTGCGCCGCGTTTCCCTTGCTTCTGGGCCGAGCCGCCGCCGAGAACCTGATCCTGGGTGCCCGGCAGATGACCGCTCAGGAAGCCGCCGATCACGGCCTGGTCACGGTTGTCTGCGCCGAGGGAGAGCTCGAGCACGCTCTCGAGGAGTTTCTTCAGGAGTCGATTCTGCCGCGCTCGGCCGCGGCGCTCCGGCAAACCACCCGAGCGCTACGCGCCTCCTTCAACGAAGAGGTTCGCCGACGCCTCCCGATGCTCGAACGCCGCTACCTCGGCGAGCTCATGGCGACCCACGACGGCGAAGAGGGCATCCGCGCGTTTCTGGAAAAGCGCGAACCGGCCTGGACCAATGCCTAGCAACCGGACGACACGAACCTTCGAGTGGCCCAAGAGTGACCCGGACGAGGTCCTCGACCTGTGCCGCGAGCTGGTCGAAGACCCAAGCTATCCGAGCGTCAAGCGGTGGCGCGAGGCAGGCGGCAGTGTGGTCGGCCATTTCCAGGTCTACTTTCCCGAGGAGCTGGCGCACGCGGCCGGTCTCCTCCCGATCAAGATCCGCGGCGCCATCCTCGACGCTACCCATGCCGAGTCGCGGTTCGGCTCCTACCTGTGTTCGATCTTGAAGACCTCACTCGAGCTCGCGCTGTCGGGCAAGCTCGAGCTCGACATGTTCGTGAGCCATCCGATCTGCGACGCTGCGCGCAACCTCGCCGCGATCTGGGGACGCAACGTCGACTACCCCTGCCAGATCCTCTATCTACCGCAGAACGCCAACTCCGCGCACTCGATCGAGTACCTGACCGGAGAGTACGCGCGCATCCTGCGCAGCCTGGAGGAGGTCGCGGGCCGACGAGTCACCGACGCCGACGTCTGGCGCGCGATCGAGGTCTTCAACCTCAATCGAGCCCTCTTGCGCGAGCTCTACTCGATCAAGCGCGAGAGGCCGTGGTTGCTGTCGGCCGAGGAGGGCTATCTCCTGACCGCGCTCGCCGGCATCCTGCCCCGGGACGAGCACAACGAGCTGCTCGAGTGGCTGTTGCCCCTGATCCGGCAGCGTGACCGCAAACGCCAGGACCGAATCCGGGTGGTTTTCGAAGGAGGCTTCTGCGAGCAGCCACCGCTCGATCTCATCCGCACCATCGGTCGATCCTGCTATCTGGTCGACGATGATCTCCTGATCGGGCTGCGCTGGCTGCTCGAGCCGGTGCCGACCGGCGGCCCGCCGCTCGAAGCTCTCGCTCACGCCTACCTCGAGTCGTCGTCCTACAGCCCGGTGCAGCACGATCTGCGCAAACCCAAGGAGAAGATGCTCTTGGAGCGGATCGACAGATCCGGAGCCGACGCCGCCATCATCGGCGCCGCCAAGATGTGCGAGCCGGGCCTCGAGGAACAGGTCGCCTACACCGGCGCCCTCGACCAGCACGACATCCCCTACCTGGTCACCGAGTTTCAGGAAACCATGTCGAGCTTCGAGCAAATGGAGCTGCAGCTCGAGACCTTCGCGGAGAACCTGCTGTTTGCTTAGGAGAAAGGCACTGCTTTGACCGGAACCACAGAGATCCTCGGCCGCGGTCATAGGGAGGGCTCGGTTCTGTTCAAGAACTGGTTCGACGGCCTTTCCGGCGCCGCCGAGCGCAGCGAACCGTCGGCCTACGTCTTCGTCATGGGCAGCTTCGTCGAGGTGCTTCGATGCTTCGACCTACCGGTGGTTTTTCCGGAGATCAACTCGCTCCAGATGGCGGTCCGACACGTCGCTCACGAGTACCTCAACGAAGCCGAGGACTTCGGCTACTCGCCCGACATTTGCGGCTACGTGAAGGCCGACGTCGCCGTCCAGCTGCGCGGCGGAGAGCACCCCGCCGGCCGGATTCCCACACCTACCCTGGCGGTTCTGACCAACGCCTGCAACACCTACATCAAGTGGGCCGAGATCTGGGAGCGCCTCCACGGCACGCGGGTCTTTACGCTGGATGTTCCCGGCAACCGGCAAGCCGGGCCGCCGAGCCGGCCCGGAAGCCAAGACTTCGAGACCGACCGCCGCTACGTCGAGGGCCAGATTCGTGAGCTGATCGGTACCTGCGAAGACGTCACCGGCAAGCGTTTCGACGTCGACCGGTTGCGCCAGGTCCTCGCCGATTGCAACACGGTCAGCCGCTCTTGGAAGCGGATCATCGAACTCAACCGGAGCCGGCCGGCGGTGTTCAACTCGCTCACCGACGGCACCGTTTTTCTGGGCGTCGCCAACGGCCTGCGCGGCACTCCCGAGGCGGCCCGGTACTTCGAGGACCTGGTCGAGGAACTCGAGCTCAAGGCCGAACAAGGCATCGGGACGCGCACCGAGGAGACCTACCGGCTCACCTTCGTCGGCGTTCCGTGTTACCCGATCTTCCGACGTTTCAACGAGCTCTTCACCGACTGGGGCGGCGTGTTCGTCAACTCGACCTATCTGTGGTTCGCCTCCGGCGGGACTCATCTCGGCTTCGAGTACGACCTCGAACGGCCGCTCGCGAGCCTGGCCGAAGGCGTGCTTCTTTCGGTACGCGACGCGATGGACGCGATGTTCCAGAGCAACCGGGTCATCGGAAACATGATCGAGGAGTTCGAGATCGACGGCGTCGTTTACCACCCGATCAAGAGCTGCCGCACGGTATCCACCGGACTCGCCGACAGCCGGCGCGCCCTGATCGAGAAGCACGACGTGCCGACCCTGTTCATGGAGTCCGACATGATGGACAAGAGAGTGGTCTCCGAAGCCCAGCTCAAGAACCGAGCCGATGCCTTCTTCGAAGGCCTCGCCGCCCGCCGACTGCGAGAGGCGCGGCCACAGTGACTCAAACAACCGCAGGAGGATCACCGCAATGGCGTTCGCAGCGGGCGTAGACGTCGGTTCGACCCAGACCAAGGCCGTCATCATCAACGACCAGGAAGAGATCGTCGGCAGGTCTCTTATCGACACCGGCGCCAATGTGGTCACGGCGGCGGAGAACGCGTTCGAACTGGCCATGGCGGACGCCGATGTCACAGATCAAGACATCGAGAGCGTCATCGGCACCGGCTATGGCCGTTACCAGATCAACTTCGGTCACGACCAGGTCACCGAGATCAGCTGCCACGCCCGCGGAGCGGTCCGGATGTTCCCCGGCACCCGCACGGTGCTCGATATGGGCGGCCAGGACACCAAGGCGATCAGCGTCGCGCCCGCCGGCGACATCCTGGACTTCTGCATGAACGACAAATGCGCGGCCGGTACCGGCCGATTCCTGGGCGCCGCGTCGACCGCCCTTGACATCCCTCTGGGAGAGCTCGGCCCAACCGCCCTCAAGGCCCGGAAATCGGTCCGAATCAGCACGACCTGCACGGTCTTCGCCGAGTCCGAGATCCTCTCCTGGCTGGGCAGGGGGCAGAAGATCGAAGACATCCTCCTCGGAGTGCACGAATCGATCGCTTCGCGCTCTCTCGGCCTTCTGCGCCGCGTCGGCATCGAGCGCGAGGTCACCTTCAGCGGCGGCGTCGCCAAGAACATCGGCATGGTGCGGACGTTGGAGGCGAAGCTCGGCCTTCCGCTCAACGTCAGCGACGAATCCCACTACATGGGTGCCCTGGGAGCGAGCCTGTTCGGTCTCGACCGGCTCCGTGCCGGTTACCAGCCGGCCCGACCGAGGCTCAGAGAGGAGGCCTCATGATTTTCACCGCCGGCATCGACGTCGGCTCGACCTACGCCAAAGCCGTCGTCCTGGCCGACGGCAAACAGGTGTTGGGCACCGCCATGGCACGGACCGGGTTCCGATTGCCCGAGATCTCACGGCGGGTCTTCGAGGAGGCCCTGGGGGCGGCTGGCCGCCGTGAAGACGAAATCGCCTACGTCATCGCAACCGGATTCGGACGTCACCAGGTGCCCTTCTGCGATGTTGCCGTCACGGACCTCACCGCCGCGGCCCGAGGCGCCGCCTTCTTTTTTCCGCAAAGTCGCACCGTCCTCGATATCGGCGGGCAGACGATGAAGGCCTCCCGGATCGACGAACATTTCAAGGTGAGATCGTTCCGGCTCAACGACAAGTGCGCCGCCGGAACCGGTGCCTTCATCGAGAAGACCGCCCAGTACATGGGCTATCAAACGGACGAGATCGGCGTGCTCGCCTCGACGTCCAAGGATCCCGCGCCGATCTCCGGTGTTTGTGCGGTGTTCGCCGAATCGGAAGTAATCAACCACCTCTCGCTTGGACGCCCTCCCGCCGACATCATGCAGGGGGCGATCGTGTCGCTGGTCGGACGCGCCGTGCAACTCATGAAGCGCGTCCGCATGGAGCCGGAGTACACCTTGCTCGGTGGGATTCTGCGCTTCCCGACCATGGCGGTCGAGGTCCAGCGCCACCTCGGTTGTGCGGTCAATTTGCCTCCGGGGGACATGGTCCAGTTCGCAGCCGGGGTGGGGGCCGCGTTTCTGGGGTATCGTCGGGCCTCGCTGCCGGATCCGGTCGCTGGCGGAGCTGGGCGAGCCCGCCGCGCCCACCCCGCAGGCTTGTAATGCGGCGGCTACCGACACCAGTGGCCAAATAGCTTTCAGAAAAGGATTATTCAGGTCAAACCTACCCGTTGGGGTGTGGCGGCCAGGGCATCGCGTTCATAGTCTGAGACCGCCCGAAAAGGCAGTCCGAACTTCAGAAACCAGCAAGGGGCGAGACCGGATCAACCGGCGCACGGCAGAGACTTCAGGAGGCAACGTGGATCCCGAATTGCGCAAACAACAGCCCGCGACTCAAAACGCCGCCGGCGCCCCTTCCGGCGTGACCATCGTTCGGCGTTTCACCGAGGAAGGCACCCATCCTTACAACCTCGTCGAATGGGAGATTCGCGACGCCACCATCCACGACGAGAACGGCGATCCGGTCTTCGAGCAGAAGGAAGTCGAGTTCCCCACCTTCTGGAGCCGGCGGGCTTCGAACGTGGTGGCCAACAAGTACTTTCGCGGCGTGCCGGGCACTCCGGCGCGCGAGCAGAGCTTGCGACAGGTTCTCGACCGCGTTGTGGACTCAATCGAGAGCTGGGGTCGCGAGGCCGGTTACTTCGCGGCCGACGCCGATGCCGAGGTCTTCGGTTCCGAGCTCTGTCACATCCTGCTCCATCAGATGGCAGCCTTCAACTCGCCGGTTTGGTTCAACGTCGGAATCGAAGAGCGGCCCCAGTGCTCGGCCTGCTTCATCAACTCCGTCGAAGACAGTCTCTCCTCGATTCTGGATCTCGCCAAGACCGAGGGTCTGCTGTTCAAGTTCGGCTCGGGCACGGGCAGCAACCTCTCGACCCTCAGATCGTCTCGCGAGAATCTGAAGGGGGGTGGCACCTCCTCCGGGCCGGTGTCCTTCATGAAGGGCTTCGACGCTTTTGCAGGCGTGATCAAAAGCGGTGGCAAGACCCGGCGCGCCGCCAAGATGGTGATGCTGGATGCCGCTCACCCCGACATCATCGAGTTCATCGAGTGCAAGGCCCGAGAAGAAAAGAAGGCCTGGGCCCTGATCGACTCCGGTTACGACGGCGGCTTCAACGTACCGGGCGGAGCCTACGACTCGATCGCTTTCCAGAACGCCAACCACTCCGTGCGCCTCACCGACGAGTTCATGCAGGCGGTCGAGGCCGACGGCGAGTGGACGACGCGCGCCGTCGTGGATGACTCGCCCATGGACACCTACCGAGCCCGTGACCTGATGCGGAAAATCGCCGAGGCCACCTGGGTTTGTGGAGATCCCGGCGTGCAGTTCGACTCCACCATCAACCGCTGGCACACCTGCTCGAATACCGCCCCGATCCGCTCGAGCAATCCCTGTAGCGAGTTCATGTTCCTCGACGATACCGCCTGCAACCTGGCCTCGATCAACCTGCTGGCTTTCTATGACGCGGAAGCGGAGCGCTTCGACGCCTCCGGCTTCACCCACGCGTGCGAGATCCTGATCACGGCTCAGGAGATCCTGGTCGATCAGGCGAGCTACCCTCGCCCGGCAATCGCCAAGAACTCGCGCGACTACCGCCCGCTGGGCCTCGGCTTTGCGAACCTGGGGGCCTTGCTGATGGCTCGGGGACTGCCCTACGACTCCCAGGCCGGCCGGGACTATGCGGCCGCTCTGACCGCCCTGATGTCGGGCGCCGCCTATGCCCAGTCGGGGCGGATGGCGGCGACCAAAGGTGCCTTCTCCGGCTTCGAGCAAAATCGCCGCCCGATGCTGCGGGTCATGAAGATGCATCGCGACGCGCTCCAGAAGGTGGACCCGGCGCACGTGCCTCTCGAGATCCTCCAGCGGGCCAAGGAGAGTTGGGACGCGGTCGTCGAGCTGGGCTCGCAGTACGGCCTGCGCAACAGCCAGATCTCGGTGATCGCGCCAACCGGAACCATTTCCTTCATGATGGATTGCGATACGACCGGAATCGAGCCCGACATCGCGCTGGTAAAATACAAGCGGCTCGTCGGCGGCGGCATGATCAAGATGGTCAATCGCACGGTTCCGCTCGCGCTGAAGCGGCTCGGGTACGGCGCGAACGAAACCGAACGCATCGTCGGCTTCATCAACGAGCACGACACGATCGAAGGGGCGCCCGACCTCCGATCGGAGCACCTGCCGGTTTTCGACTGCGCCTTCAAGCCCGCCGCGGGCAAGCGCTCGATCCACTACCGCGGCCACCTGGAAATGCTGGGCGCGGTTCAGCCGTTCGTCTCAGGTGCGATCAGCAAAACGATCAACATGCCCGAAGAGGCCACTCTCGACGAGATCGAGGCCGCCTACATGGAAGGCTGGAGGCTGGGGCTCAAAGCGGTCGCCGTCTACCGCAACGGCTGCAAGCGCAGCCAGCCGCTGTCGTCACGAGCCACCGCGACCACAGCGGTCAAGCCGATGCGCCGCAAGCTCCCGGACGAGCGCCAGGCCATCACCCACAAGTTCGTCGTCGGCGGGCACAAGGGCTACTTGACCGTGGGTCTCTACGAAGACGGATCTCCAGGGGAGATCTTCGTGGTCATGGCCAAGGAAGGCTCAACGATCTCGGGTCTCATGGACGCCTTCGCTACGTCCATCTCGATCGCTTTGCAGCACCACGTGCCGCTCGCGACTCTGATCACGAAGTTCGCACACACCCGGTTCGAACCCTCCGGCTTCACCAACAACCCCGAGATCCCGATGGCCAAGTCGATCTCGGACTACATCTTCCGCTGGCTCGGCTCGAAGTTCCTGAGTCGCGAAGAGCAGCGCGAGTTGGGCATCGTCTTGCGTGAGAGCCACGAGAAGGGCGATCTGGATGGCGGCGATCATGACGCCGTCGAGCGAGCGGCAGCCGCCGCGGCGACCTTCCAGTTGCAGACCGACGCGCCGAGCTGCCAAGATTGCGGTTCGATCATGGTGCGCAACGGCACCTGCTACCACTGCCTCAATTGCGGCGCCACCAGCGGCTGCGGTTGAACTCCGCTCTCGACCTCAATGCAACGACGTAGGTTTCTCGAGCTCTCCGCCGGCTCGCTCGCAGGCCTGGCCACGCTCCCCGCGGCACGCGCCGAGTCGGCTGTCCGAGGCCTGGCAAGATTCTCGGTCTCGCGAGGAATTCAAGCCTCGACGATCAAGCTCAATCTTCGGGCGCGGGCGCGGCGAGTCGGAATCCTGCCCGGCGCTCGGACTCCGGTTTGGTCGTTCACCGGACGGGTCGTCGAGGGCGGCAGCGACCGATTGGAGACTCTCGCCGGCTCATACCTGGGGCCGATCCTGCGCTTTCATCAGGGAGACCGTGTCGAGATCGCGTTCAAGAACCGCTTGCCCGAGGCGAGCATCGTCCACTGGCACGGCCTCCATGTTCCCGAATCCGCTGACGGGCACCCTCGCCTGGCGATCGGCCCCGGAAAGACATACCGCTACTCCTACGAGGTGCGCAATCGCGCTGGGACCTACTGGTATCACCCCCATCCCCACACCCGCACGGGGCCGCAGGTCTACTACGGCCTGGCCGGCCTGATCATCGTGACCGACGATGAGGAACAGGCCCTCGACCTGCCCCGCGGCGCCTTCGACCTTCCTCTCGTTTTGCAGGACCGCAACTTCGGGGCGGCGAACGAGCTGCGCTATGACGGCGACGCCAGGGTGGGTTTTCTCGGAGAGACCATCCTGGTCAATGGACGGCCGGACCACGTCCTCGACGTAGACAGCCGCCCGTATCGGCTCCGTCTCTTGAACGGCTCGAACTCGCGGATCTACAAGCTCGAGTTCGGCAGTGGTGTCCGAGTTCGAGTCATCGGCACCGATGGTGGGCTGCTGCGCCGAGCGGTGAAGCGCCCGTACCTGACCCTTGCCCCGGCCGAGCGGCTCGAGCTGTGGGTAGATTTCGGCGGGCGCGCCGCGGGCGAAGAGATCGTGCTGCGCAGCCTCGAATTCGACGGCGGGCACTTTGGGCTCGGGATAGCGAGCTCCGGGCTGGCGCAGGGAGCGGCCTTCGATGTCATGCGCTTTCGGATCGCTCGAGCGGTGAACGATCCGCAGCCTCTGCCACGTCGGCTAGCGCGATTCGAGAGGCTCAGGATCGGCGACGCCGTCAACTCGGCGGCGCCCAAGACCTTCAGCTACCGCATGCATCAAGGCCGCTGGACGATCAACGAGCGGCAGTTCGAAATGGAAGCGGTCTCGAGCGAGGAAACGGTCAACCTGGGCACGATGGAAGCCTGGGACGTGGTCAACGCGTCGGGCTCCGGCTCCGGCGGCCCGGGCGGCATGCTGATGCCGCACCCGGTCCATCTTCACGGCGCACCGTTTCAGGTGATCGAGCGGTCGGTCCCCGACCGCTATCGCGCGGTCTGGGACACCCTGGCGGACGGATACGTCGACAAGGGCTGGAAAGACACCGTGCTCTTGATGCCCGGGGAGCGGGCGCGCCTCTTGAAGCGGTTCGACGACTACTCCGGCCTCTTTTTGCACCACTGCCACAACCTCGAGCACGAGGACGCCGGCATGATGCGCAACTTCCTGGTCGTCTAGCCGGGCTCGGCCATTGGGCGGTGCCGCGGGAGATAGAGCTCCGGCAGCATCCGGTCGACGCGCGAAAGGCCCGCGCGTGTCAGGATCAGCTTCGTACCGTCGATCGTCAACCATCCGCGCCCGCGAAACGCTTCGAGTCGGTCCCCGAAAACCTCAAGCGGATCGCAACCGAACTTCGCGACAAACTGCTCGCAGTCGATGGCGCCGAGCTTGAGCTGCAGCACCAACTCCCTGACGAATCGTTCCTCATCGTCGAGAGCGTAGCCTCTCCACAACGGTAGTCGATTCTCCCTCACGGCCGACAAGTAAGCCGGCAGGGCAGAAAGGTTCTGGTGATGCACGCCGGCCAAGTACGAGAAGGAAGAGGCGCCGATGCCGACCAGGTCGGCGCCCCGATACTGCTCGTCCTGGTATCTGAAGCCGTGCCGCTCCGGGTCCCGGACGGCGGTGTAGGCGCTCCGCACGTCGTAACCGGCGTCCTCGAGACGCGCGAAGCCGGCTTCGAGCCGGTGCCTCTTTTCGCGCCAATCCGCGGGCGGGGCCTCCAAATCACCGTCGCGAACCGCCCGAAACAAGGGGGTGTTGTGGGGAATCTCCAGGAGATAGATCGTCACGCTCTCCGGCGCCAGATCCACGACCCGGTCGAGACTCGAGCGGAAAGAATCATCCGTCTGTCCGACCAGGCCCGAGATCAGATCGACGTTCAGCACCGGAAACCCGGCCTGCTGGATTCGTTCGATCGCTCGCTCGACGTCGGCCACCAGGTGGACTCGCCCGTTACGCCGCAGGACGTCGTCATCGAGCTCCTGGACGCCCAGGCTGATCCGGGTCACCCCTCGCTCGCGCAGGGCCTCGAGCTTGGCCGTCGTCACCGAGCTCGGCGCACACTCGAAGGTCACCTCGCGAACCCGGGTCCACGGCAGAATCGCCTGCATCCCGCCGAGCAGCGTTTCGACGCGCTCGGTCGAGAGCAACGATGGAGTGCCGCCCCCGAAATAGACGAAATCGAGCTCCCGGTCCCGCAGCCGGGAGCGTCCGGCGTAGAGCCTGAGCTCGGTCAATAGGGCCCTCAGGTAGCTCTCGAGATCACCGGGCCGGTCGTCGTGCGACAGGTAGTAGCAGAACTGGCAGCGTTCCGAACAGAACGGAATGTGCACATAGAGACCGAAGTGGGACGTCAACGAAGGCGCCTGATCCAGACACCTGTCGAACGCCGCGGCGCCGTCTTCGGTCCAGCAGGCGAACGGAGGGTAGGCCGATACGAAGTAGCCTCCCAGGAGCGGCTCTTCGCGCTTCCGGTCCGCCGGCGCCACGCCGAAGGGCGCACACTCGACCGGCGACTCGCTCATTTGCGACTTCTCGACCATGGGACCCGGCCCAAGCTAGCAGGAAGGCGCCGCCTGCTCACCACCCGAACAGGCGGCTGCAGCCTTTCGGTACTCGCGTCAAGACGTTTCGGCGCTCGAAATCGCTACTTGACATTTGCCACATCCATTTCATAAAGTATGACGAAGTATGACAGCGGTTGCCCAGGTAACCGGTCGTTCAAAAGCCCGGTTGACGATCACTCTCTCCCCGGATCTGCTCGACCGCGTCGATCGACTGATCGGCACGGGCGAGTTGGTCAACCGCTCGCAAGCCATCGAGACTCTCCTGCGCCGCTCTCTCAGACCTACGGTCACCACCGCCGTGATCCTGGCCGGTGGCGATCACGGTGGCGGCGAGATTCCGGCGCTAGCGCCAATCGGGGGCCAAAGCCTCGTGGCGAGTACCATCCTCCACCTCGCGGAATTCGGAATTCGCTCGTTTGTGGTGTTGGCCGGTCCCTACAAACCTGACATCGAACGGTTGGTGGGCAACGGTGAGAACCTGGGTGTGCGAATCACCCACCTCAGCGAGCGCTCCCGCCGTGGCACCGCTGGCGCCCTCAAATTGGCACAGGACCATGTCGGAAAAGACCCGTTCCTGGTGATTCACGGAGATGTTCTCACCGACATCGACATCGCCGACTTCATAGCATTCCACCTCCACGAGAACACCATTGCGACCATCGCGGTCAAGCCTCGACAGAGCGAAAAGCGCTACGGACAGGTTCTCTTGCAGGGCAATCGGATCACCAACTTCTTCGACGATGGCGGCGACGCGGGCATCAGCATCGTCAACACCGGGGTCTATCTCTTCCAGCCGGCGATCTTCGGAATGATCGAGCAAGACAAGACCTCTCAACTGGAGGAAGACGTCTTTCCACGACTGGCGCATATGGGAGAGTTGAGCGCGTTTCTCTTCCAGGGGATCTGGTACGACATCAGCTCTCCGAAAAACTATCGAAAAGCGAGACTGAGATGGAGGGAGAAACAGTATGACTAGCAAACCGAAGCGGCCCGAGACGAGACTCGAGCATCGTCCCCCAGAGCCCGACGGTCCGGCCCAAGAAGGAGCCAACCCGGCCGCCGGTCCGCCGACACGAGCACCGAGCTCTTCGAAGTGCCCTGTCCTCCGCGACCTGCTCGGCGACTTCGCCGAGCAGACCGGATCCCTTTTCGGCTAGATCTGCACGCAACCGGCCGCGGGCGCGCAAGATCCCGCCTGGAAACGTCCCGCCGGACGCTTCCGACTCGTCATTCCCTCCCAATCCGAATCCGTCCACTCCCTGGCGTGTGCGTGGCACGTGCCGACAGGCTCGATCGAGCCGCGTGCGATGATCTCCAGAGGGAGCATCTGATCCGTGGGCCGACTACTGCTTCTCTTCATCCTGGTTCCGATCGCCGAGCTGGCCCTGCTGGTCGAGATCGGGAGTCGCGTGGGCCTCGCGGCGACGCTGGCGCTCATCGTCGCAACCGGCGCCTTGGGGGCCTACTTGGCGCGCCGGCAGGGGCTCGGTGTGCTCTCGAAGATCCAGGTGGAGATGGGCCAAGGGCGGCTGCCGGCGGACCAGCTCATCGACGGCGCGCTGATCCTGGTGGCCGGTGCGGTGCTCATGACCCCGGGGGTCCTGACCGACGCCTTCGGTTTCTTTTGCCTCGTACCCGCCGGACGAAGGCTCCTAAAGGACCACCTGAGCCGGCGCTTTAAGGGAGCGGTCGAGCGCGGCAGCGTAAGGATGTCCGCCGACTTCGGCGGCATCGGCGGCTTCAGGAATCGCTACCCGCGAGAGACGCGCGATGTCACACCTCCACGAACGAAGTCGGCAAGCCTCCCGCGCCGGGACGGGACGAAAGACCCTTAGGCCGCCTTCTCGAGCGCGCGCTGGATCTTCTTCAAGCGCTTCTTTCGCCGCTTTTTGCCGAGCAGAGCGAACACCGGGCAACTCTTGCAAACTCGGGCTTTGCGCCGGTACTTCTCGCAGCAATGCGACTTGAGCTTCATCTGCGCTACTTCCCCGAACCCGTGAGATCCAGCGAGATGCCCACCAGCGCCGCGCGCGGGCGACCAGGGCGCAATCCCGCCGGACGCTTCGCGGCAACATAGACCTCGTCGGTGAGATTGAGGACCTGCCCCCAGGCCTTGAGGCTCCTTCTTAGCCGGACCTCTGCCTTGACGTCAAAGAGGAGGCGCGAACCGATTCGCTCGGCCTCTGGAGTCGCCCCGCGGCCGGCGGCCGTTCGCATCTCGTCGGTGTAGCTGGCGTCGAGATGCATCGCCCAGCCGTCGGCCTCGAGGCTGAGACCGACATGGAGCTGGTTCTCCGGAAGATAGGGAAGCTCGTCGCCGATCTCCACGCCCGGAGCCCAGTCGGCGAAGTCGGTCTCGAACGAGGTAGAGAATTCGGCCGTGGTGAACGTGTAGGCCACTCGTAGTGGAAGTCGAATCCGAGCACTCGCGCCGTTCAGATCGACCGCAAGGCCGGCCTCGAGACCCGCGACCTCAACCTCGCCGCCGTTGAACTGGCCGCCGGTGCCACCGCCGCCGGTCGAGACCGTGTCATTGCCGAGCAGGTTGTCGTAGTCGTTGAAAAACCCGATCAGCTCGGCCGACCGGTTGCCTTTCCGGTATCGCCACCCTAGCTCGTAATTGATGCTCTCTTCCGCTCTAACACCTTCGGTCGAGCTCGGGCTCGGCGGCGAAAATCCGCGATGAACGCCGAACACGAGGTTCGACGAGTCGCCAAGCTCGAAACCGATGCCCAGGCCGGGAATCACCTCGGTCAAATCGTTACCGCGCTGCGCGAGATCAGCCCCACTGCGGCCGGGATCGCTCAGGCCGAAATCGCGCCGCATGAGCTCGATCGACTCGATCCGTACGCCCGGCGTCAAGGTCCAGCGCCCGAACTCGAGGGTGCCGTGAGCAAAAAACGCCACGGCCCGCGCATCGGCGATGCGGTTGGACTGGCTTCCCACCGCTCCCAGCTCGGTCAGGACTCGCCGGCCGCCCAGCATCTGGAATCGATCCTCCTCCTGGAAGCGGTCCTCCTGATCCTGATGAAAGCGCAGCCCGAGGTCCAGACTGTGAGCGCGCCCGCCACCTCCCGGTTTCAGGCCGACCAAGACTTGCGCGCCTTCCGAGTAGTAGTCACGCCGGTTGTTGCGCACCGCCAGCGCTCCCGGAGCGCTATCGACGTCGCCGCGAAGCACGTCCAGGAGAGGGTGGTCCTCCCCTGAGCTACGCAGCACCTCGGCGACAGCGACGCCTTCGACCTTTTCGAGCTTGTACCAGTTTCGGAAGAAGTCGTTGTGGTAGAGGGTTGCCGTCAGCCTCCACGGGCCACCCGGCTCGACGTAGTAGGTCAGCTGCAACTGTTCGTGGTCGGTGGAGATGCGGTCGCCGGAAGACGCGGCGTACCGGCGGTACGGATCTCGATCGAAGTCCTCCTGGGCAAGCCCGAGGTAGGTCTCGTTGCCGACCTGCTCGGTCTTTCCGAGCTTGACCTCGAGAGCCTGGAACCGCCGAGCGCCTGAGCGGCTCTGGATCCGGAACTTGCCGACATAGTCTTCGAGGTCGAATCCGGTATTGCCTCCGCCGTCGAGTCGTTTGAAGCCGTCGGTCTCGAGTTGGTACGTATCAAAGAGCCATCCAAGCCGGTCGGTCGAGCCGCCCAGCCAGCCCCGGCCTCGCCGTTGCCCCTCTTCGCCCGCGGCCAGGTCGAGCCGACCTCGCAACCGGTCGGGAATGCTCGTCGACAGGTAGTTGATGGCGCCGCCGTTGGTGTGAGGGCCCTGACGGATGGCGCCCGAGCCTTTGCGAATCTCGAACCCCTCCATGCGCCCGGCGGTCGGCGAGTAGTAGGCCGACGGCGCGGAGTACGGCGCCGGCGCGATCAGAACGCCGTCCTCGAGCAGGGTGACCTTCTGGCTTCTCTCGACACCCGTGCCCCGGATGCCGATGTTCGGCCGCAGGCCGTAGCCGTCCTCTTCCTGAATATTGAGCCCCGGCGTTTGGCGCAGCACCCGATGGATATCGGAGTAGCCCTGCCGCTCGAGATCCTGCCGGGTGATGACGTGCGCGGAGCCCGGCGCCCGCCGCGCGTGGTCGGGCGCGCCGACGACAAGGAGCTGCTCGAAGAGCATCGCGGGCTCCTCGACGGGTTGCTCGGCCGTGTCGCCGGCATCGACTGCATCGGCGACCGGGGCCTCGGCGGTCGGTTCTGCCGGCGCTTGGCCGTCCGTTCCCCGAGCCGCGGGAGCCGTCAGGAGCCCGAACATCAGGAGGCACAGAACGAGTCGCGCCGGCAGGGAGTCGCGGAAAAACATCGGGAGACACCTGTGCGGCCGGCGGAAGTCCGAACTCGGAAACGGTCCGGCCGCCGCGGCCACGAAGACTCTACCGACCGACCACCGTGCGCTCCTTGACTTGAGTCAAGCCGCGCGGAGCGAGCTGAGCCCCGGCCTGGCGGCGCTACCTCGCCGAGACCAGGCGGGCGAGGTCACTGCGCAGCCTGGCGAGATCCGCGGCCTCGCGGCTTTCGTAGTAGCCGCGGATCCGGCGCTTGCGATCCACCAAGACGAATCGTTGTGAGTGGCCCGCCGGAAAGCCGGTGCCCGAGAGCAGAAACTCCTTTTCGGAAAGCCTGACCACCTCCTCCATCGGAGCTCGAGCGAAAAGCCAGCGGCTCTCGTCCACGCCGAGGTTGCGCGCGTGTTCGTGAAGCACCTCCACCGTGTCCCGCTCGGGATCGGTGGTCACCGACAAGAATCTCACTCCTTCGACGTCCGCGAACTCATCGTAGATCTGGCGCATCTTCGTCGTCATGACCGGACATGCCGCGTTACACGACGTGAAGATGAAATCGGCCACGTGGACCGTGCCTTCGAGCCCCTGCGCGGAGAGCTCGTGACCGAGCGAGGTCTCGAGCGCCAGCTCGTCGATGACCGCGTACACCGGCAGTTCGGAGGGCGCTCGGCAAGCGCTTGCGACAAACAGGATCAGAATCAGAATGGCGGGTCTCATGGGACAGACGAGTCTATCGGGACGGCTCGCCTCCCGCCCGGGTGGGTGGCGAGCCGTCCGGCGGAAATCGTTAGACTCGGCTGGGCTTTCGAGTCTCTATCAACCAAGGGAGCCCAGCGAGGGAGAAACAATGTCTGATTCCGTTCAGAGCTTCATGGAAAAAGTCATCGCCAAGAATCCGGCCGAGCCGGAGTTTCACCAGGCGGTCGAAGAGGTCGTCGAGTCGGTCTGGCCGGTCATCGAGACTAATCCCCGGTACCGCAGCGGCAAGATCCTCGAACGTGTCGTCGAGCCGGAGCGCGTGATCAGCTTTCGCGTTCCCTGGGTGGACGATCAGGGAGAGATCCAGGTCAACCGCGGCTACCGGATCGAGATGAACAGCGCGATCGGGCCCTACAAGGGAGGCTTGCGCTTTCATCCAAGCGTCACTCAGGGGATTCTCAAGTTCCTGGCCTTCGAACAGGTCTTCAAGAACAGCTTGACGACGCTCCCGATGGGCGGCGGCAAGGGCGGCTCCGATTTCGACCCGAAAGCCAAGAGCGACGGCGAGGTGATGCGGTTCTGCCAGGCCTTCATGCGAGAGCTCTACCGGCACATCGGTCCAAATACCGATGTGCCGGCCGGCGACATCGGCGTCGGCGGACGCGAGCTTGGCTACCTTTTCGGCATGTACAAGAAGATCGCCAACGAGTTCACCGGTGTCCTCACCGGCAAAGGAGTCGGCTGGGGCGGTTCGTTGATTCGTCCCGAGGCGACCGGCTACGGCGCGGTCTATTTCGTCAACGAGATGCTCGCGGCCCGCGGCCAGACCCTCGAAGCCAAGCGCGTCCTGCTCTCCGGAGCCGGCAACGTGGCCCAGTACGCCGCCGAGAAGGTCATCGACTTCGGCGGCGTCGTCCTGACGATGTCCGACTCAAGCGGTACCATTGTGGACGAGGACGGCATCGATCGCGAGAAGCTCGACTGGATCATGGATCTCAAGAACAACCGCCGCGGGCGCGTCCAGGAGTACGCGAAGAAGTACCCCAAGGCCGGTTATCTCGAAGGCGAGCGACCCTGGTCGGTGAAGTGTGATGTCGCCCTCCCCTGCGCCACCGAGAACGAGATCGACGGCGACGACGCCAAGACGCTCCTCGACAACGGTTGCGCATGCGTGGCCGAGGGCGCGAACATGCCGTCCGACCATGCCGCTATCGACCGCTACCTGGAAGCCGGCATTCTCTTCGGTCCCGGAAAAGCGGCGAATGCCGGCGGCGTAGCGGTCTCCGGATTGGAAATGACCCAGAACGCAATGCGACTGTCTTGGACCCGTGACGAGGTAGACGAGCGCCTGCGGATGATCATGAAAGAAATCCACGCCACCTGTGTTCATCACGGCAAGGATGGCGACTTCGTCAACTACATCAACGGCGCCAACATCGCCGGCTTCATCAAGGTAGCCGACGCGATGTTGGACCAGGGCGTCGTGTAGGGCGGCTCGACAGATAAAGAGCTTCAGACGTGCTGAACCACAAGGGCGGTCTGAAGGCTCTTCGCTTTCACGATCTAACTCCTTATCGCATTCGCGAGGTGCTGCTGGTCTCCTCGCCGTTCGACGCCTTTATCCTCGAGGAAGACGGCCAGCTCACCGAGCAGGTGTTCTTCGAATACCGCGAGATCAGCGCCTCGAGCCCGCCCCGATTCACTCACGTCCGAACCGATAAGGCGGCTTTCGCCGCCCTCTCGCAACGACGCTACGACCTCATCCTGGTGATGGCGAGCCTGTCGGGCATGAGCGTCAACGCATTCGGGCGCAGAGTCAAGGAGTTGCGCCCGGGCCGGCCGGTCGTCTTTCTCGCACTCGACGAGCGCGAGCTCGACCAGGTCGAGGAGGCCGTGGATCCGGAAGCCATCGACGGCGCGTTCCTATGGCGAGGTGACGCCAACATTCTGCTGGCGATCATCAAACACGTCGAGGACCGAGAGAACCTGGTTCATGACATAGAGACCGGCAATATCCGAGTGATCATCATGATCGAGGACTCGCCGCGGTTCTATTCCGCCTTCCTGGGTCTTCTCTACAAGGAGCTCGTCAGCCAGTCCCGCTCTCTGGCGTCGGAGGGCGTCAACGAGCTGCACCGCATAATGTACATGCGTTCGCGACCCAAGATCCTCCACGCCAAGTCTTGGGAGCAGGGGATGGAGCTCTTTCGGCAGTACGAGCCCAACGTTATGGCCATCATCAGCGACGTGGCCATACCCCGCCGCGGTGAGATCGACCCCAGCGCCGGACTCGACTTCATTAAATTCGTCCGCGACCGCATTCCCGAGATGCCGGTTCTCTTGCAGTCCGCCGATCCCGAGAACGCCGAGATCGCCGAAGAGCTGAACGCGGCCTTCGCGGACAAGAGCTCGCCGACGCTCCTGGCCGAGATTCGGTCGTTCATGACCGAGCAGCTCGGATTCGGAGACTTCATCTTCCGTCTACCGGACGGCCGGGAAGTCGC
>CALZIK010000102.1 GCA_945787635.1 Thermoanaerobaculia bacterium
CTGCTCTCGTCGTTCGAAGCAGGTGAACTCGCCGCGGATGTCTCGAGCTTCCTGCCCGAGTTTCGCGGTGAGAGCTTCGCCGCCCGGCCGCTGGCCGCGCCGCGAGTCGAGTCCGGCGTGGTGATCACCGAGTGGCAGAGCCTCCCCCCGGATCTTCCGACTTCGGATTTTCGCAAAGCCTGGAACGCCTATCTCGACGAGTTTGCCGAGATTCTCACCACCGAGGTGCACACCTGGGAGGTGCAGCTTCGTCCCCGGCCCGACGGAGCGCCCGGGATCGAAACCAAGGAAGCGATCTGGATTCTCGGGCGCCTCGCCGACGGCCGGTTGCGGGAGGATCGCCTCCACCTGGTGCTGGATCTCGCCAAAGTGGGAGACGACTGGCGGCTCTCGGGCGTCGGCTCGGAGGCGGGCCGTACCACGATCGCACCCGGACCCTACTTCCACGACGTCACCGGCCAGGCGCTTCCGCCCGGGTACGATCAGACCGGAGCTCAGATCTACACCGACGGCGGTCCGGTGCTGGCGGATTTCGATCGCGACGGAGATATAGATCTCTTCCTGCCGCGCCTGCACGCGCCCGCCCGCTTGTATGCCAACGCCGGAGACGGGTCCTTCGACGACGTCACGTCCGCCTGGGGCCTCGGCGTCAACGCGCTTCGCGAGGGTTCGAACAGCGGCCTCTTTCTCGACTTCGACGCCGACGGAGCCATCGATCTCGTGGTCGGTCTCAAGCGCGAAGGCCTGCGCTTGTTTCGCAACGCGGGCGATGTCTTCCTCGATGTCACCGGCGGCCAGCCTCTGGCCGGGCCGGGCGAGTGGGAAGCCCTCGCCGCGGCCGACTACGACGAGGACGGGCTCGTAGACATCTACCTGACCAACTACAACCTGATCGATCCGGACCACCAGCCCGAAAGCTACGTCGACGCTCGGGACGGTCTGCCCAACGTCTTGCTCCGCAACCTCGGAAAAGGCCGCTTCGAGGACGCGACAGAACGAGCGGGCATGGATGCGAATCGCGAGCGCTGGTCGTACGCGGCCGCCTGGGCGGACTACGACGTCGACGGAGACATGGACCTCTACGTCGCCAACGACTACGCCTCGAACAGTTTCTACCGCAACCGCGGCGACGGCACCTTCGAGGAAGTTTCGGACGAGGTCGGAGCGCGCGACAGCGGCAACGGCATGGGAGTGTCATGGGCCGACACCGACGGCGATCTGCTCTTCGATCTCTACATCTCCAACATGCAGTCGTTCGCGGGCAACCGGATCACGCGGCTCGAGAACTTTCCCGGCAGCGCCGATCAGCGAAGCCTCTACCGGCGCTTTTCGAAGGGCAACAGCCTGCTGCGCAACCTCGGCGACGGAACCTTCGACGACGTTACCGACACATCGGGCGCCAAGCCGGCTTTCTGGGCTTGGGGCAACGCGCCTTTCGACTACGACGCCGACGGGGATCTCGACATCCTGGTATGCGGGGGCTTCTACACCGGACTTTCGGCGAAGGACACGTGAAGCATTTTCTGGCGCCAGGTCATGGCGTCCGAAAGCGCGAGCCAGGAACAGGACAAGGAGACCGGGCATCGCAATCATTTCCGGCTGCTCCAAGAAGAGGGTCTGTCATGGAGCGGGCGGGAGCCCAACACGTTGTTTCAAAATCGCGGCGACGGGACCTTCGACGAGGTCGGCAACGTCCTCGGGACCTACCTTCGGCTCGATAGCCGGGGCGCCGCTCCCGCCGATCTGGATGGCGACGGCGATCTCGATTTGGTCGTCTACAACCGCAACAACCCGGTAGTGAAGATCTACCGAAACGACACGCCCGGGCAGGGCAACGTGCTCCTGGCCGATCTCGTGGGTGTGGACTCGGAGCCCTTGGGCGTAGGAGCCCAGGTGATCGCGAGCTGCGCTTCGCGCAGGATCCTGCGCCAGGTCGAGGCCGGCTCGGGCTTCATCTCGCAGCCGCCGCCGACGATCCACTTCGGTCTCGGGAGCTGCCGCAAGGTGGACACGCTCTCGATTCGGTGGCCGAGCGGCGACCAGCAAACGCTCGAGAATCTACCGGTCAATCATCGCGTGGTGATCACCCAAGGACTGGCCGCCCCGGAACTCCACTCGCTCCAGCCCCGCAACTACAACCGCCGCGACCTGGCGCCGATCGCCGGCGAGTTGTCGGCAAGAAGACCCGACCTCGAGTTTCGCCGGCTCGGGGAAGACGGCACGTTGGCGCTCGCAGACCTGGATGCCGAGACCCTGGTGGTCAACTTCTGGGCGACCTGGTGCACCGCCTGCATCCTCGAAATGCCGGATCTCGAAGCGCTCTCGCGCCGCTTCGCCGGCAAGGTGCAATTCCTGGGCGTGTCACTGGACGAGGGAAAATCTGACGAGGAGATCCAGGGCTTCGCCGACGAGAGAGGAACCACTTACGAACAACTCCTCGGCACGGTCGCAGATCAGGCGCCCTTCAGTTCTCTCGGCAGCTCGCCGCCGGGCGCGATACCCTTGACCGCGGTGATCCATCGGGGCACGATTCGAGCGGTTTACGTCGGTCAGATCGACGCGGGCGAGTTGGAGGAGCTGCTCCTCGAGCTGATTTGAAGATCCTTCGGTTGCCTCGACCCTCGACGCTGGTTCCGGTCTTCCTTGCCGGAGCGATCCTGGGCGCCTGTTCTCGAGACCAGGCGCCTCTGCCGTCGCCGGACCAGCGGGCGAGCCGGACCCAGAATCTGGTCGTGCGCGGGGTGGCTCACGCCGAGGTCGGCGAGTGGTCCGAAGCGATTCGCCGCTTCGAGGAGGCCCTCGAGATCGGCGGCGAGGATCCGGTGCTCCGGTTCAACCTCGGCGTCGCCCATCTGCGCAACGCCGAGCCGGAGCTCGCGCGAGAGCAACTGGACCGGATCGGCGCGGATGCCCCCGAGCCCTTGTCGGCGCGGGCCGAGTACGCGCGCGGCCAACTCGCGCTCGAGCTAGGCGACGCCGCCGGCGAGGTCTCGGCCTACCGGCGCGCGATGGAGGTCGACCCCTCGGAGCCGGCCTACCCATTTGCTCTTTCCCGGGTGCTGCCTCGCTCGGCGCGAACTCGGGACTCGGAAGAGCGCGAAGCCGAAGAGGAAGTCGGCACGCTCCTTGAGCGCGCCGTCGGCCTTTGGCCGGAGAACTCCCGGCTCGGCGCCGAGCTCGCGCAGTGGGCGCTCGTCCAGCCCGATCCGGGCTCGCGCGCGCGAGGTCTCGAACTCCTCGATGCGCTCGCCGAGGGAGAGGCGAGTCTCGAGCTCTTGATTGCCCGCGGCCGCCTCGAGCTAGCCGAGAATCCGGACCGCGCACCCGTTTCCCTGCGTCGGGCGCTGAATCTGTTGCGGCCGGGCAAACGCTTTCAGACCGACTCGGCGGCTCTCGAGGCACGGCTGGCTCTATTGCCTCTGGCGGAGCTGCTCTCGCCGGAGCTCGGGCGTGAAGTTGCTCCCACGAGGGTGGAGATCGTGCTCGAGCCGCGAGATCTTCTGCCGGAGCTTCCGTTCACGCCCGAAGAAACGGTGCTTCAGGTCGCGGCCCTCAACGATGCGGTGGGAGGGCCCGATGCCGGAACGAGAGAGGCTCACCTGGCGATACTGACCGATCGAGGCCTGTGGATCCTCGCGGCCGATCGTGACTCGTACGAGCGTGTTGCGCCCCTCACCGGTCAGCGCCGGATTCTGATCGGTGAGCTCGACGGCGACGGCCTGATGGAGATCCTCTGCTTGGGAGAAGAGGGGATCTCGGCGTTCGGACGATCGGAGGGCTCGCCTTGGCAAGAGCGAGCCCTCGATCCCGGGCTCGCTTCGTTCGGCTCCGCTTCCGCGATTCTCACCGACTTCGAGCACGACGGAGATCTGGACCTGCTTCTGATCGA